>NZ_JAGUUD010000083.1:0-40211 GCF_020177535.1 Paraburkholderia sp. XV
AAGTGTCCAGGAATACTTGACCACTACATGCCGCCCCGCACAGGGGCGACGCGTGGAGTGAGCTAACAATTCGCGGATGCCAGCGAAAGCAAATACCAAAACACCAAACAACGATGCATGTTGCAGCGGCAAAGAAAAGTAAGTTCCGTCCCGCACAGGGGCGCCGCGTGAAGCGCGCTAACAAAACGCGGATGCCAGCGAAATCAAATGCGAAAACACCAAACAACGACGCATGTTGCGGCGGCAAAGAAAAGTAGGCGCCCCCCGCAGGGGGCAACGCATAAAGCAAGATAACGCATCGCGGCTGCCAGCGAAAAAGCGAAACACGCCGACCGGCGACCCAATGCCCGACCTACGCGGCAAGCGCCGCATCTTCAACCGTCTGGGGTGATCGACATCACGGCTCCAGGACGCCCGGAAACGCGGCCACATCATCGCCTACCCAAGTCTAATCACTCCCCCGCATGCGCTTCGCCGACCACCTTGCCACGGAAGATGTAGTACTGGTACAGGTTGTACCCGATCATCACGGGAAAGATCAGTCCGATACCAGCAAGCATGAACGCGAGCGTATGCGAATCGGAAGCGGCCTCCACGATCCCCAGCTTGCCTGGCAGGAAGTCCGGGAACAGACTCACCGCAAGGCCGGCGAACGACACGATGAACAGCGTCACCGCACCGCGAAACGGCCCGCGCGACGCGCCCATGTACAGCGACGCCATGATGAACGCGAAGGCGAGCGCCGCGGCAAGGCCGAGCGCGATCAGCACATGCATGACGCCGGGCTGCGACCAGCGCTCGAGGCCCACATCGCTGAAGAACCATGTCGCGATGGTCAGCAGCAACGCGGCGGCGACCGTCAGCACCGCGCTCAGCAGCGCGAGGCGGCGCGACCATTGCTCGATCATGCCCACCGTCTTCTTGACCAGATACGTCGCGCCCAGCAGCGCATAGCCCGCCACCACGCCGATGGCCGCCACGACGACGAACCCCTGGCTCATCTCGCCCGGCACGAGTCCCGTGACGATCTTGCCGAGCACGACGCCTTGCGCGAGCGCGGCGACCAGGCTGCCGACGCCGAACACCTTGTCCCACAGCGGACCGTGCTCGACACTGTGACGGAATTCGATCGCCGCGCCGCGCATGATGAGCCCGGCAATCAGCGCCATGATGGGCAGATAGAGATCCTGCATCAGCTGCGCGTACGCAAGCGGAAACGCGCCGAACAGACCGCCGCCGAGCACGACCAGCCAGGTTTCGTTCGCGTCCCAGACGTGACCGATCGACTCGACCATCACGTCGCGGTCTTCGCGCCGCGAGCGCAGCAGACTGAGAATGCCGACGCCTAGATCGAAGCCGTCCGTCACGACGTAAAAGACCAGCATCAGGCCGAGCAGGCCGAACCACACGTAGGCCAGCAACGA
This sequence comes from Paraburkholderia sp. XV, assembly GCF_020177535.1. Classification (NCBI taxonomy): domain Bacteria; kingdom Pseudomonadati; phylum Pseudomonadota; class Betaproteobacteria; order Burkholderiales; family Burkholderiaceae; genus Paraburkholderia; species Paraburkholderia sp. XV. The sequence continues at coordinate 1,425 of NZ_JAGUUD010000083.1, forward strand.
ATGTGTAGAGCTATCCATGAGGCAACCTCTTGAGGGGAGTACGCGGCATCAATAGCCGGAAATGGATTTCGTCGACGCGGCGCGCGCCGTGACGATCGCGGGCGGCACGCTGGTCAGGTCGGGGCCCGTGCGCAGCCAGCGGCGCGCGAGGACGAAGAACGTGACGAGCAGCACGACATAGAACGCGAAGAACATCGCCATGCTCAGCGAGACCGAGGAGGGCGCCACCGTGGATGCCGCCTGGCTCGTGCGCAGCAGCCCATACACGACCCACGGCTGACGTCCCACTTCGCGCACGATCCAGCCGGCTTCGACGGCAACGTAAGGCAGCGGAATGCACAGCACCCAGGCGAGCAGCAGCTTGCGGCGCGCGAGCAGCGCATCGAGGCTGCCGCGTGCCTTGCGCAGCGCGTAGACGGTCCAGAACGCCAGCAGCATGAAGCAGAAGCCGATGCCCGCCATCACGCGGAACGCGTAGTAGAGCAGGGGGATCATCGGCGGCTGGTCTTCGGGCTTGAAGTCGGTCAAGCCCTTCACCTGACCATGCAGCGAGTGCGTGCCGAGCACGCTCAGCATGCCGGGCACTTCCAGCGACCAGTCATTGCGCTGCGCCTGCTTGTCGGGCCACGCGAGCAGCGACCACGACGCGCCCGTGCCCGGCGCATTGGTGTGCCAGTGGCCTTCGATCGCCGCGCCCTTCGCGGGCTGCGTCTCGAACACACTGACGCCGCTCGAATCGCCGAGCCACACTTGCAGCGGCGCGGCGATCACGAGCACGGTAAGCGCGATCTTGAACGAGCGCGCGAAGAACTCGGGGTGGCGCTTGCGGAACAGGTTGTACGCGGAAATGCCCGCGATCACGAACATGCCCGTTTCGATGGCCGCAACCCACATGTGCGACACGCCCCACACCATGTCGGGATTGAAGATCGCGGCCAGATAGTTCGTCACCTCGATCTTGCCGTCGACCACGGCATATCCCGCCGGCGTCTGCATCCACGAGTTGGCGACCATGATCCAGAACGCCGAGATGCTGGAGCCGAGCGCGACCATGCCCGTCGCGAACAGGTGCACGCCGCGCGGCACGCGTCCCCAGCCGAGCAGCATCACGCCGACGAAACCCGCTTCGAGCATGAACGCCATCGCGCCTTCGAAGCCGAGAATGTTGCCGATGAACTGACCGCTGTACTGCGAGAAGCCTGCCCAGTTGGTGCCGAACTGAAACTCCATCGGAATGCCGCTGACCACGCCCACCGCGAAGTTCAGCACCAGCAGCTTGCTCCAGAAGCGGGCCTGACGGTAGTACATGACGTCGCCCGTTTTGATCCACAGTGCTTCGACGAGCACGAGGAAAGCGGACAGGCTGATGGTCAGGATCGGCCACAGAATATGGAAGATGGCCGTCATCGCGAACTGCGCGCGCGACAGGTTGGCAACGTGATCAAGCATGGCTGTTCTCCTCAGCGTGCGACGCGGCCTGCATGACGATGGCGCGCGTTGCGGAGTCGGGGCCGACGGCGGCGGCGCGCCCGATCTTCACGGGCACCGACTTGTACGACGGCGTGCGGCTTTGCGGATCGAACGCGTAGAGCGGCACGAGCGGATTCACCTCGGGGTAGTACGCACCGCAGCATCCGTCGGGCAGCGAATACTCGACCACCTTGAAGCTGCGGATCATGCGTTCGATGCCGTCGGTGGAGAGCGCGACGATATCGACGCGCTCGCCCGGATGCAGCCCGCGTTTGTGCAGTTCGTGCTGGTTCATGAACACCACGTCGCGCTGGCCGAACACGCCGCGATAGCGGTCCGAGTGCGAATAGAGGGTGGTGTTGTACTGGTCGTGGCTGCGCATGGTGGTGAGCCACAGCGCGTCGGGATCGTCGTGCCAGGGGTTCTCGTCGAGCCCTTTGAAGACGAGGAAATTCGCGCGGCCCGTCGGCGTGTCCCACACGCGTTCGCGCGCGTTCGACGTGAGATGGAAGCCGCCCGGCACGCGGATGCGTTCGTTGTAGGCCTGGAAAATCGGGAACACGATTTCGATCGCATCGCGAATATGGTCGTAGTTCGCGACCATCTGCTCCCAGGGCACGCGCGACTTCTCGCCGAGCGTCGCGCGCGCAATGCCCGCGACGATAGCCGGCTCGCTCATCAGGTGCGGCGACGCGGGCTCGTTGCGGCCGGCCGACGCGTGCACCATCGACATCGAATCTTCGACGGTGATCGACTGCGGGCCGCCCGCCTGAATGTCGATTTCCGTGCGGCCGAGGCACGGCAGAATCAACGCTTCCTTGCCATGCACGAGATGGCTGCGATTCAGCTTGGTCGCGATGTGCACGGTCAGGTTGAGCTTGCGGATCGCTTCCTGCATGCGTACCCAGTCGGGAATCGCGGCCGCGAAATTGCCGCCGAGTCCGATGAACACTTTTGCGTCGCCGCGCATCATCGCTTCGAGCGTCGCGATCACGTCGTTGCCGTGGTTGGCCGGCGGGCGAAAACCGAAGGCGCGCTCGATGCCTTCAATCAAGCCCTTGTTCGGTTTTTCGGTGATGCCGACCGTGCGGTTGCCTTGCACGTTCGAATGTCCGCGCACCGGGCAGATGCCCGCGCCTTCGCGGCCGACGTTGCCGCGCAGCAGCGCGAGATTGGCGATCTGCTGGACGTTCTCCGTGCCGCGATGGTGCTGCGTAATGCCCATGCCGTACACGAGAATCGCATTGTCGGCCTGCATGTAGATGTTCGCCGCGTTCTCGATATCGGCGCGCGACAGACCCGAATGCCGTTCGATCGCATCCCAGGATGTTGCGCGCAGATCGTCGAGCAGCGCATCGATGCCGTGCGTATGGCCCTGGATGAATTCGATGTCGAGGATGCGCGGTTTGTCGGCGGCGAGCGCGGCGTCGTCGGCTTCGACGATGGCCTTCATCATCCCCTTGAGCACGGCGACGTCGCCGCCTACCTTGACCTGATACAGGAACGTGCTGATCGGCGTGTAGCCGAGCGTCGCCATTTCAACGGGGTTCTGCGGCGACGCGAAGCGCTCCAGCGCGCGTTCGCGGAACGGATTGAAGGATACGATCTTCGCGCCGCGGCGCGACGCCGAATGCAGGTCGCTCATCATCCGCGGGCTGTTGGTGCCGGGGTTCTGCCCGAAGATGAAGATCGCGTCGGCGTGTTCGAAGTCTTCGAGCAGCACCGTGCCTTTGCCGACGCCGATCGATTGCGGCAAGCCGACGCTGGTCGCTTCGTGGCACATGTTCGAGCAGTCGGGAAAGTTGTTGCTGCCGAATTCGCGGACGAACAACTGGTAGAGAAACGCCGCTTCGTTCGACGCACGGCCCGACGTATAGAAATCGGCCTGATCGGGATGGTCGAGCGCGTTCAGATGGCGGCCCACCAGCGCGAACGCATCGTCCCAGCTGATGGGCGCATAGCGGTCCGTGCTGGCGTCATAGACCATCGGATGCGTGAGGCGGCCGGCCATTTCGAGGTCGTAGTCGTCCCATGCGGTGAGCTCGGACACGCTGTGCGCGGCGAAGAACTCTGGCGTGCAGCGGTTCACGGTCGCTTCCCATGCGACGGCCTTTGCGCCGTTCTCGCAGAACTCGAACGACGAGGTGTGCTTCGGGTCGGGCCATGCGCAGCCCGGACAATCGAAGCCTTGCGGCTGGTTCATATGCAGCAGCGTCTTTGCGCCGGAGACGGGGATGCCCTGAAGCGTCAGCGCTTCACCCGTTGCCTTGAGCGCGCCCCAACCGCCTGCGGGGTCGCTGTAAATACGGATCACCTTTTTTTTGCCCATTTCCGTTTCCTGTCGAGTCGAATCAGTGTCATCGAACGAATGATCGGGTCACGGAAACAAGGCGTCTTGCCTGTTTGCCCGCTGGTTTTATTTCCACACGGAGTTGCCTGACTGATTACCGCGCGTTCAGGTCTGCGAGCGAATCGTTCGATGCCCTGTTTTAGCCGTCAGCGGATGAAGAAGCCGCCATCGCCATTCATCACGACAAAAAAAAGCGGGCGATTTGTCTGACACAAATCGCCCGCTTTTTTAAGCACGAACCTGAACTGCAGGTTACGTCCAGTACTTGTAATCGGTCACGCTGCGCTGATACCCACCCATGCCGCGATGTGTGTGCCGCTCGCGCGCGGGCTCGCCGAAACTGCCGAGCTTTTGCATCGCAGGCCGCGCTCGCGCGGGCACATGCTCCTTCCACGGCGACGAAACATCCGTCGCCGATACGGGCGTTGGCTTGCCTGCTTCGGCGGCCAGACGTTCAAGCGGCAATTGCGCATTCGCGCCGACCACGAGAATCGCCTGCATCACGCCCGGTGCCTGATACGCACAGGTCGCAGCCAACGCAACGCTACATGCGGCAATCGCATAGCTGGGCCGGAAGAAAGGAAAGGCGATGGTGCGCATCATGCATTCTCCATTACGCGCGCTACATGGCTAAAGGTTTGAGGTTGGTGCCCGGTTAAGACGCGGGTGTCGAGCGCCTCTTTCAGATGCGACGTCATGAAGTCGATGAAGGTCTTGATCTTCGCGTCGATATGATGCCGGCTTGAATAAACGGCGAAAACGCTCGTATTTTGAAGGCGCGATTCGGGGAATAACTGAAGCAGCCTGCCATTGCGGAGGTCGTCGATTACGCAATGCACCGGCAATGCCGCGACGCCCGCGCCCGCCAGCGTGGCAATGCGGGTCGCCTCGGTGTCGTTGATCGCGAACTGACGGGCGCCCTCCGGACCCGTCGACTGTCCCGCCGGCTTCACGAGGCTGAGCTTCACAGGATGGCCGTTCGGCTCGACGCGGAACGGCATCGGCGTCAGCGCGTGTTCGTCGAGATCGTTTGCGGTTTCGACCCGATGCGTCTGAAGAAAAGCGGGGGACGCGACCAGCACGCGCTCGCAGTGACCGATCAGCTTGCAGACGTTGCGCGAATCGGGCAACGCCGGCGCGGCGACGATCGACACATCCACGTCGTCTTCGAGCAGGTTCGCCATGCGCGGCAGAAACTTCACCTGCACCGCGACGCTCGGAAAGCGCTTGCGATACTCCAGAATGGAATGCGTCAGTTGCGCAAGGCCGAGGTCGGTCACGCAGTGAATCCGCAGCGTGCCGCGCGCGCTGGTGTGCGCGTCGCCCGCCTCGGCTTCGGCGTCCTCCAGGTCGGCGAGAATCTTCTTGCACTTCCGGTAGTAGCGCTCGCCCGGTTCCGTCAGCGAAACCTTGCGCGTCGTACGTTGCAGCAGCCGTGCGTGCAAGTGGTCTTCGAGCGACGACACGGCGCGCGACACACTGCCCGTGCTGCAGTTCATGTGGTCTGCCACCGCGCTGAAACTGCCCGACTCGACGACGCGCGAGAAAATGCGCATGCTCAAGATCTTGTCCATGGAACCGTTCACCTCGTGCTGTCTGATCCGTTTTGTCTTTGTGCGGAATACGTTCTTTTGCCGCTTGAGACAAAGATAGACCGGGGCGACGGAATGAACCATCGTACGTTGGGACGTCTGCTTAATCCAAGTAGTCAGGGCTTCATACGTTCGTATAGGGCGGCGCGCGCGATTCGCTGCGGCCAGACCATCCGTTGCGCGGAGATCGATCAATCCATCCGCGCTGCAATCCGGCATTGCGCTGGACGCAATCAAAACCGCGTGACATGACGTGTAGACTTCGTGCGTCTCGTCAAGCGGCGGCGCTTCAGGAAATTTAAAGGCGCGAAATCGCGCGCGACGCCTCCGCCCGCATGGCCAGCAGCCATGTGTTCAGTGCAAACGCGATGTGTTTCGCGGCGCGCACCGCGCGATGCCGGGGGCATTGCAGGCGCTTAAAACGGGGAAGTCCGGCGTTGACACATACGGATTTCACCGCGCGTATTCAGGTTTTTTAATGCTTCGACAAAGTATTCTTCACTCCGCATTGCTACGCTGCACGGTGCATTGGAGCACATGGCCGGGCATCATCCGGCGCGGAGGAGTCAACATGAACAAGAACGTGGCCGGCGTCGACATTCCCGACGGCGTGCTGGCTCGCGCGGCTTTCGAGCATGTTCGCGGCATCGAGCCCGAGCTGTTGTTGCATCACGCGTTGCGCGTGTTTCTGTTCGCTGCGTTGATAGGCTGCAAGGAAGCGCTCGCGTTCGACATGGAACTGCTGTACGTGAGCGCGCTTTTTCACAACGCCGGGCTGAACGGGCGGTACGCCCATTCGCCGAACCGCTTCGAGATCGACAGCGCGAACGCGGCGCGCGAGTTTCTGCGTTGTCATCGCGCCGACGAATCCGCGACGGCGCAAGTGTGGACCGCGATCGCGCTGCATACCACGCCCGGCATTCCCGAACACATGCCGCCCCTCGTCGCGCTGCTCAGCGCCGGCGTGCAAATGGACGTGCGCGGCGCGCGCTATCACGAGTTCATCGCGCAGCAGCGCAATGACATCGTGCAGGCGTTTCCGCGCGAACGCGGCTTCAAGACGAAGCTGATCGAGGCGTACGCGCGCGGCATGGAGCATCGGCCTGAAACGACGTTCGGCACGGTCAACGCGGACGTGCTCGACAGATGGGACCCGGACTATCGGCGTCTGAATTTTTGCGGGCTGGTGCTGGGGTCGGAGTGGCCTCACTAGCGGCCGCTCGCGTCAACATATCCAGTCAAGGCAAAGCAAAGTCATGAATACCCCGGCGATCAACCCTCCCGACCTTCTGTCCGCCCAGCCCGATGCGGGTGCGCCGGATCTGGCGATGCCGTATTCGTCGCTGGAGTTCCGGCAGCATCAGATGTTTCCGCGCTTGTCCGCTGCGCAGATTGCGAGCCTGCGCCGCTTCGCGCAGCCGATGTCGTTCAGGGCGGGCGAGCTGATCTTCGAGACCGGGCGCATCGCGCTGGGGCTTTTCGTGCTGTTGCACGGGCGCGTGCGAATCAGCTCACGCGACAGCTTCGGCCGCTCGACGCTCGTGACGGAGCACGACGACGGCCATTTCATGGCCGAGATGGCGCAGTTGTCAGGCAAGCCCGCGCTGATCGACGGCGTTGCGCTGACCGATTGCGACACGCTGGTGGTGTCGCCCGACAAGCTGCGTGCCTTGATCGTCGCCGATGCGCAACTCGGCGAGCACATCATGCGGGCGTTGATCCTGCGGCGGCTGGGGCTGATCGAGCAGGGGCTCGGGCCGATCATCGTCGGCAATGGCGACGATGCGCGCCTCGTCCGCTTGCAGGGTTTCCTGCGCCGCAATGCCTACCCCGCGACGGTGATCGACGCGCGTCACGACGCCGAGGCCGCCACGCTTCTGGCGGGGATCACCACAGGCCCGGACGATTTCCCTTTGGTGTTCTGCCCGAACGGCTCCGTGCTGCGCGCACCCGACGAAGCGCAACTGGCGTCGTGCCTCGGCCTCGTGCCGACCTTCGAGCGCTCGCATGTGTATGACGTCGCGATCGTCGGCGCGGGTCCGGCGGGACTCGCTGCCGCCGTGTATGCGGCCACGGAGGGCCTGTCGGTTGCCGTGTTCGACCAACGCGCGCCGGGCGGACAGGCGGGCGCGAGTTCGCGGATCGAGAACTACCTCGGCTTTCCGACGGGCATCTCGGGCCAGGCGCTCGCCGCGCGCGCGTTCCAGCAGGCGCTGAAGTTCGGCGCGCATCTGGCGATTCCCGGCAAGGTCACGTGCGTCGACAGCGAAGACGGCATTCATGGTCTGACGCTGCTCGACGGGCAGCGCGTCAACGCCCGCACGGTGGTGGTCGCGAGCGGCGCGGCGTATCGCAAGCCGGGCATTGCGGGCTTCGATCGCTTCGAAGGAAGCGGCATCTACTACTGGGCGTCTCCCATCGAGGCCAAACTGGTCAAGGGGCAGGACATCGTGCTGATCGGCGGCGGCAATTCCGCGGGCCAGGCCACCGTGTTTCTCGCCAACTTCGCGCGCAGCATCCGCGTGCTGATTCGCGGCGCGGACCTGAATGCGAGCATGTCGAAGTATCTGATCGACCGCATCGGCTCGTTGCCGAACGTGTCGTTGTGCACGCGCTGCACGCTGCAAGCGCTCGAAGGCGACGAGGCGGGATTGACGCATGTCCGCGTGCGGCGCGAAGACGAGGGCGACGAGACGATCGAAACGCGTCACCTGTTCCTTTTCATCGGTGCCGATCCGAAGACCGACTGGCTCATGTCGAGCGGTGTCGAACTGGATAGCCACGGTTTCGTCGTGACGGGCTTCGCGCGGCGCTCGCAAACGCCAGGTGGCTCAGGCATTCACTATCCGCTCGAAACCAGCTTGCCCGGCATGTTCGCGGTCGGCGACGTACGCTCCGAATCGACCAAGCGCGTGGCGTCCGCCGTGGGCGATGGCGCGGCCGTCGTGAGCCAGATTCATGCTTATCTCGCGCATTGCCACGCGGCTGCGCAGAACAGTTAACCACGACTGGCGGCCGCGATTCGACGCACGCGCTGTGCCCTGGTGCATGTCGCAGTGCGCGTGACGTCGGGCGATATCGCGCCTGCGGCCGCGATCCAGTTGCACGACACCCATCTCTGCGTTGGATAAGCCAGCGCAGCGCGCGCCGCGCATCGCCAGCACGCCTTCGCTTCGATGCGAACCTCATACGGGACCTTCGCAATGGATGCCCTTGCAACGACTTCAAATTTTTTGAACGGATCGTTCGGATTTTTCCACCCATGCATCTGCCGCGCCGTTCTAGACTGCCAAGCACATCAACCGGTATGCAGCATGCTTCGCATCGTGCCTTGCTCTATCCGAGCCTTTCGATTCCGATTCAACGGCACGTGCCGTGAAGCGTTGCGTGCGCGTGCCTGCGCGATCCGCTCATGACCCGCGTCGGACCGCTCGACATCGATCTCACGCGCCGTGAAGCACGCGTCGACGGCATGACCGTGCGCATCGGGAATCGTGCGTTCGACATACTCGAACTGCTGATCGAGGCGCAGGGCGGCCTGGTGTCGAAGGAGACGATTCTGGAGCGCGTATGGCCGGACTCGGTAGTCGGCGACAACAACCTTCAGGTGCACATGTCGGCGCTGCGCAAGCTGCTCGGCGACAGCCGCGACCTGATCAAGACGATAGCGGGGCGCGGCTATCGGCTGGTCGGTTCTGGCGCCTGCGTACAGCACGAAGCAGGCGCGTCTTTGCACGACGCGCCTCACGGGCTCGTGCAAAGCGCGGTGCCGAACAATCTGCCTGCGTGCGGCTCCGAGCTGGTTGGCCGCGACGAAGCGACTGCGCATGTCAGTACCGTGCTGCGCAACGCGCGTCACGTGACGCTGGTCGGTTCGGGCGGCATCGGCAAGACGCGCGTTGCGATCGAGGTCGCGCGCCGCTTGCTGGAGCACGCGCCGGGCGGGGTCTACTTCGTGTCGCTGGGTTCCGCATCCGACATGAGCTGCGTGCTGGCGATGATGGCATCGGTGATCGGCGTGCCGCCCGAAAGCGGGTGTTCGACGCGCGAGCGCATCGTCGAGGCGATTGGCGGGCGGCGCATGCTGATCGTGCTCGACGGCTGCGAGCATGTGATCGACGGGGCGGCGCAACTCGCGAACCATCTGCTGAACGCATGCCCGCACTTGCGCGTGCTGTCGACGAGCCGCGAGCCGTTGCGTATTCCGTCTGAGACGTTGTACTGGGTGCCCGCGCTCGACGTGCCCGAGCCGAACGACGATACGCCGCGCGTGCGCCGCTGCAGCGCCGTGAGCCTGTTCCTGATTCGCGCCCGCGCGATCGACGCGCGCTTCGCCACCGACGACGCGAGCCTTCACGTGACGGGCATGGTGTGCCGGCGGCTCGACGGCATTCCGCTGGCGATCGAACTGGCAGCGGCCCGCGCCGCGCTGCTCGGCATCGACACGCTGGCCGCGCATCTCGACGACCGCTTCGGCATGTTGACGGGCGGCACGCGCACCGCGTTGCCGCGCCATCAGACGCTGAAGGCGACGCTCGACTGGAGCCACGCGCTGCTCGACGAAGCCGAACGCAAGACCTTGCGCCGCGTCGGCATTTTCGCGGACCGTTTTCCGCTCGAGGCGGCCGTGGCGGTCGCGAGCGATCACGAAACGCGCGAACTGGACGTGGTCGCGGCGATGGCGGCGCTGGTTGAGAAATCGCTGGTGGTCGCGAGCACCGGGCCGGGCATCGCGTCATTCCGGCTGCTCGAAACGACCCGCATGTACGCGCGGCAGAAGCTCGACGACAACGGCGAGCGCCGTGTCGTCGCGCTGAATCATGCGCGCTATCTGTCCACGGTAATCGACAGCAACGCGCGCGCAGCAGGTCAATGCGGTGGCGAACGCTGGCGCAGCGGGATGCCCGCGCTGCTCGACGAGGTTCGCGCGGCACTCGGCTGGGTGCTGTCCGAGGACGGCGACGCAGCGTTACGCGAAACGCTGCCCGCCAATGCCGTCTTTCTGTTCTACGAGTTGTCGCTGATCGACGAGTGCTGCACATGGGCGCGGCGTGCGCTTGCTGCCATTGCGCCTGCGGACGAATCCGCGCATGCGCTGCCGCGCCAGCGCGCGCGGCTGCGGCTTCTCGCGGCGCTGGGTGCGGCGCTCGTGCGGGTTCGCGGGCCCAACCCGGAAACCCATGCGATCTGGAACGAAGTGCTCGCGTCGGCGATCGCGTCGGGCGACCGGCCGCATGCGGATGCGGGAAGCAGATTGATCAGCGCCACGCCGTTGTGAAACTACGCCTGGCGCCCTGCGTCACTCGTCACGTCAACTCATGGCCACGAGCCGATGCGCGACATCGTCGATCAGGTCAGGGCGATCGAGCTGATCGACCCACCAGCGCAATGCCTTGCCGGCTTCGTCGTCGCGCCATGCGAGATAGAAGTGCGTAACCGAACGCATCCCCGACACTTCCTTGCGCACCAGTTGCCCGCGATTCAACGGCCCCGCGGCGATACATTCGGGCACCGTGCCGATGCCGAGGCCGCGAATCTGCGCGGCGAGCTTGGTTTCGAGCGTCGGCACCGTCAGCACTTCCTGATTGGCGGCGAGCGCAATGGTGCGCGGCGTGAGCTTGCGTGACGTGTCGCTGATCGCGACCGCGCGGTGACGCGCGACAGCATCCATCGTCAAGGGCTCGGCAGCCGAGGCGAGGGGATGACCCGGCGCCATCACGAACGCGTGCTGCAACGATCCGATCGGCTTCGCAACGAGGTTCGCGATGGGCGGCGGCTCGCCCGCCGCGCCGACGACGAGATCCGCGCGGCGTGTGATCAGCGCGTCCCATGTGCCGCCGAGCGTTTCTTTCGACAGCAGCAGCCGGGTGCCGAGATTGAGCTTGTAGAACTCGGTGACGTGAGGCCAGATGAGATCGAACGGAATGATTTCGTCGATGGCGACGCGCAGTTCCGATTCCCAGCCATGCTCGATCCGCTTCGCTTTTAGTTCGAGCTCGCGTGCGGCTTCGAGCAGACGCCGGCCTTCTTCGACGATCACGCGGCCCGCATGCGTGAGCTTCGCGCGGCGGCCCGTGCGCTCGAACAGCTTCACGCCGAGATCGACTTCCAGCTTCTGAACCAGATAGGTCAACGACGAGGGGACCTTGTGCAGCTCTTCTGCTGCGGCTGCGAACGTGCCCGTGCGGTCGATGGCATCGAGCGCCTGGAGGACTTCAAAAGAGAGGTTCATGAACGGCGTCGCGAGGAATGTGTGAATGCGTTATCGCTCATAGCATGAAGGCGCGTTCGCATTCGCGCAACACGAGAATTTCATGGCGGGTCCATTGCAATCATCAGCGTGCGATTCGGCAATCGACGTGACCCTGTTTCACGCAAAATCAAAGCCTTCACCGTACGCGTATTGCGCGCCTTTTTTCGAAGGCAACGCCCATACCGTACCGACCCGGCAAGACACGGACATCCCTATGAACTTCGATGCAGGCGTCGCGGCGTGGCCGCGATGGCGTGACGAACTCAGGCAATACTGGAGCGACGATTATCCGCGCTTCAGGCATGTCGCCAAGGTCGCGATTGCCGCGACGCTCGCGATGGGCTTGTGCATGCGTCTCGAACTGCGCGGGCCCGGCACGGCAATGGTGTCGTGCATCGTCGTGATGATGTTCCAGCAAAGCGGCATGGTGATAGCACGCGGCTTCTATCGCGGTCTCGGCATGGTGTGCGGCAGTCTCGCCGGGCTCGTGCTGGTGTCGCTGTTCTCGCAGGCGTCGTGGCTCTTTCTGCTCGCGCTGGCTGCGTGGATCGGCGTGTGCGTGTTCGGCTCGTCGTACTTCCGCAACTTCCAGTCATACGGTTTTCTGCTGACGGGCTATGCGACCGCGATCACGTCGCTGCCCACGTTGTCGAATCCGTATGGCGTGTTCGACAACATCGTCTACACGATCAGCGAAGTGGTGATCGGCGTCACATGCGCGAGTCTGGTCAGCGCACTGATTCTGCCGCGCCGCGTGGCGCCCGATCTGTACGCGGCAAGCAGGAACAATCTCGGTCATCTGTTCGCAGCCATTCACACGCTGCCCGGCGCGACGCTGCCGCAGGACGGCTTCGGCACGATGCTCGATCTGCTGCGCGAGCGCGCGAACGTGCAAAGCCTGCGCGTCGGCGCTGTGTTCGAAGACCCGTCGATCCGCCTGCAAAATCATGCATTCATCAAGCTCGATACCAGCTTTGTCGATACGCTCGCCTCGGCGCACGCGCTGCACCAGGTGATCGCGCGGGCCTCCGCCGAAGCCGGCTCGCGCACGATGCGCGCCGCCCATGAACTGATTGGCTCGCTGCTCGCGATCGTGCCTGCGGGTCTTGCGCCGGATGCGTCGCCGGAGTTGCAGGTCGATGCGCTGTCGGCCCCGCTTGCCGGGTTCGAGCGCTCGTTGCAAGGTCGAGTCGACGCCGCGCTAAAAGCGCTGGAAGACGTGCCCGCGTGCGAACGTGTCTTCATCGACATGACGGGCGCGGCGCTGCACGGCTTCGCCGGCAATCTGCGCGAGCTATGCCGCGGTTTCGTGGATGCGCGCCGCGCCGATCAACGCCCCTGGGCGCAATCGGTGCTGCGGCTGATCACGCATATCGACAGCACGCGGGCCACGTCCAATCGCGCGGCGGCCATCCTCGACGGTATGCGCGCGGCGGCGGCCGTGCTGTCGGTGGGCGCGATGTGGCTGGCGTCGGGCTGGGTGGGCGGATCGAGCGCGCTGGTTTCCGTCGCGATCGTCAGCGCGCTGTTCACGCTCGCGCCCGATCCCGTTGTCGCGAGCTGGCAGATGTTTTGCGGCTGCCTTGCGGGTGCGATCGCGGGCTTCTTCATCGCGTTCTTTGTGTTCCCGCTGTTCGACTGCTTTCCATTGCTCGCTGCGTGCATGGCATTCCCGATCGTCGTGAGCAGTTACCTGAACACGTTTCCGAAAACCGCCACGTTGGGTCTCGGCTTCGGTGTGTTCTTCTGCTACACGGTCAATATCGCGAATCCTGTTATGTACCATCCTGCAGAGTTTCTCGATACGGCTTTTGGTCTGTCGCTCGGCATCGCGGCCGCGGCCGTCGCGTTCTCGACCATCGTGCCGCTGGCGGGCGACTGGATTTCACGACAATACCTGAAGCAGATCCGCTCGCTCGTCACCAGGTCCACGCGCGACGACGACCTGGAAGACCTCTCGCATCGTTTCGAGTCTGGCATGCGCGGCTTCATCATGCGGATCGCGTCAGCGCCTGCGGGGGAGCGTGTGGACCAGACGCGTCTCGTCGCGTCGGCGTTCGCGGCGCTGGAAGTCGGGCGCGCGATGATCGTGATACGCCAGGACACCGCGCGCATGGCCGCGCATCTGCCGAACGACTGGCTCACGCTGCAACACGCGTGGCTCGACGCGTTGGCCGAGGTATTCTCCATCGCCACTCCAGCGGCGCGAGACCGCGCGATGAATGCGACGCAGCAGGCGAGGCGGGCGTTGCCGTGCATCGAACCCGGCGACTTCGACTACGCCACGGCAGATGCGCAGAGCGTGAAGCGGATACGCCGGCTCATGTACTTCACCGAACTGATGTTGAAGGACGACACGCTGCCGTTGTGGCAGACATCGGCAGCGGCTGCCATCGGAGCGTCGGCATGAAGCAGCGTGTCTCGTTCACGAACCGTGCTTGCCGCGCGCTATCGACGGCGGCGCTGTGTGTGATGCTTTGCTCGTGCATCAATAGCGGGGGCATTCGTCCACACGAAACGGAATTGAATCCGGCGTCGCTCGATCCCGGCAACGCGATCCGCACGACACGCCAGGACGCCGCCTGGCCCGCTGGCGACTGGTGGCGCCAATGGAACGATCCGCAACTCGACAGGCTCGTCGAGGACGCGACGGCGGGCAATCCGGGCCTGAAGGAAGCGCAGGCGCGGATCGACAACGCCCGGTTCCAGGCCCAGGTCGCAGGCGCGGCCGAGTTGCCGCAAGTCAACGTGTCGGGCAACTTCGAGCGCGAGCGCTTCGCCCGTTATACGACGCCGGCGCCGCCGGGCGGAACGACCGTGTGGGACAACAGCGCAACGGCGGGTCTTTCGTACGACCTGGACTTGTGGGGCAAGAACCGCGCGATCCGTGAAGGCGCGCTCGATGCCGTGCAGGCCTCGGTAGCCGACGACCGCTTCGCCGTAGTCGAACTGCAGACGGCCGTGGTGCGCGCCTACGTGCAGCTCGCGCTGCAATACGCGCTGCTCGACGCTGACCGGGCCGTGCAGCAGGAAGAACAGCACACGCTCGATATCGCGAAGGCCCGCTTCGAAGCGGGCATCGGCAGCCGTCTCGACGTGTCGCAGGCGACGACGCAAGCGGCCATGAGCGTGACGAAGGTTCAGCAGACGCAGCAGCAACTCGCGTTGAGCCGCATCGATATCGCCGCGCTCGCGGGCAAGGGCGCCGGTTACGGCGACACGCTGAAACGCCCGGCGCTCGCGCTGAATGTGCCCGTCGCGTTGCCCGCGTCGTTGCCCGTCGATCTGATCGGCCATCGGCCCGACATCGTCGCGCAGCGCTGGCGCGTGCTCGCCACCGAAAAAGGCATGGCGGCCGCGCATGCCGCTTTCTACCCGAACATCGATTTGCTTGCTACAGCGTCGCTGGGGTCGGCCGCGACCTTCGGCGGATTCTTCAACCTGTTGAGCAGCAACGGCGCGGGCCATAGCCTGGGCGCGGCCATTTCGCTGCCGATCTTCGACGGCGGGCGGCTGCGCGGCGAGTACGGCGTGGCCGTGTCGGACCGCGACGCCGCCGTCGATGCGTACAACGCGGCCATCGTCGATGCGATGCGCGGCGTCGCGGCGCAGGTGACGTCGCTGCACGCGCTGGAAGAGCAACAGACGTCGACGCAAAGCACGCTCGATGCGGCGCGCGACGCCTACCGGCTCGCGGAGTCGGGCTATCGCAACGGCATCACGGAGTTTCTGAATGTGCTCGCGGCGCAGAACGCGCAGCAGGAGCAGGAAGAGCGGCTCGCCGGCGTTGAGGCCAAACGGCTCGACGCGTGGGCGTTGCTGATGAAAGAACTGGGCGGCGGTTTCGCCGCGACGGCAGCCGACCGCGCTGCCATGGAGCCTGACAATGCCCGCTGAGATTGAATTCTGTTCGTTCCTCGTGCCGTATCTGCTGCCCGTGCTGATCGGTTGCGTCGTGGTTTTCGTGATGCTCGATCTGCTGTTCGCGCGGCTCGGTGTCTATCGGTATGCATGGCATCCGGGGCTGTTCCGGGTTGCGCTGTTCGCCGCGATGTTCAGCGGCGTCTCCTTGCTGGTGCGTGGATAACGCGGCGATGAACCATGAACCACGCGCCTTGCCGACCTGAAACCGCTCGCAACAACACAACAACATGACGATCAAACCGCAATCCTTCCTGCGCGCGTTCTTCACGGTGACGATCCTGCTGATCGCGGTGGTGCTGGTGCGCCTGCTATGGATCAGCTACATGTACTCGCCGTGGACGCGCGACGGCCGCGTGCGTGCCGACGTGATCGACGTGGCGACCGACGTGTCGGGGCTCGTCAGCGAAGTGTGGGTGAAAGACAACCAGTTCGTGCATCGCGGCGACGTGCTGTTCGTGCTCGACCCGTATCGCTTCAACTACGCCGTCGCGCAGGCGGATGCCGACATCGCGCGGGCCCAGGCCGAGATGGCGCGTGCGAAGGCGCAGATGTCGGAAGGCGCGTCGCGCGACCAGATGAAGCGCGAGCAGGCCGCGCGCCGCGCGAACCTCGCGGGCGACGTGATCTCCGATGAAACCCGCGAAGATGCCGCGTCGGCCGCGAACCAGTCGGATGCCGCCTATCGCGCCGACATCGCTGCCTATAGCGCGGCCGAGGCGCAATATAAAGCCGCCGTCGTCGAACAGCAGACGGCGCAGCTCAATCTGACGCGCAGCGTGGTAAGAGCGCCCGCCGACGGTTATATCACCAACCTGAACCTGTGGCCGGGCGACTATGCGACGGCGGGCGCGGCGAGAATGGCGCTGATCGACGCGCACTCGTTCTGGGTCTACGGCTATTTCGAGGAAACGAAGATTCCGCAAGTGCATGTCGGCGACCGCGCCGTAGTGCGCCTGCTGTCGGGCGGCGTCGACATTCAGGGGCATGTGGACAGCCTGTCGAGCGGCATCGCCGATCGCGACAACCCCACCAGCGGCAACGACCTGCTGGCCAATGTGAACCCGATCTTCACGTGGGTGCGGCTTGCGCAGCGGGTGCCCGTGCGCGTGCATCTCGACAGCGTGCCGGCGGGGATGCACCTCGCGGCGGGCATGACCTGCACGGTCACCTTGCTGCCCGGCAAGCGGGCGCCGTCCTGAGTGCTGTCCCGGCCATCGTCCCGAGGGGCGGCGATCTAACGCCCGGCCGCGCGCCGCCAGGCGCCCGGCGACGTGCCCGTCGCCTTCAGGAACAGGCGGTTCAGATGGCTCTGGTCCGCGAAGCCGCAAAAGCTCGCGATTTCAGTGAGCGTCATGCTGGTGGCTTCGATCAGTTGCCGCGCTTCGCCGATGCGTTGTTCGAGCAGCCATTGATGCGGCGTGCGCCCGGTGGCGCGGGAGAACGCCCGGATGAAATAGCCGCGCGACAGGTTGCATTCGCTGGCGACATCGGCGATGGACGCGCCTTGCCGCGACCGCTCGATCAGCAGTTCTTTGGCACGCGCTTCGTGCGCATGAGACAGCGCGCCTTTCGCGCGCGGCCGGCGATCGCGCAGATTGCCGTAGCGTCGCGCGAGGTGCGTGCCGACGATCACGCCCATCTGCTCGGCGAACAGCGAGTCGACCGCGCCGTAGTGAGCGAGATTACTGTCGAGCGCACGCGCAAGATGGCCGAGCACGGGGTCTTTCTGTTCGAGCGCGCAGGTCAATCCGTCGATGCCGGGGCCGCCGTGCTCGTCGCCAAGCCGTGTGAAAAAGCGGCGCGATAATTCGACCAGCACGAAATCGAAATTACCGTATAGATCCGCGCGATAATCTTCTGAGAAATCACGGATATAAATCGAATCCGCTTCAAACCGTTTGGTGACGAGTCGCTCGCCGTTAAAAATATTCCGCCGGTGCCCGCTGTTCAGCGATATGCCGACCAGAAATCCCCGGTCGCATGCCGGCATGGCAATGCGATCCAGATGCGCTTCATCCATGCACTTGCGATAGAAACGGATATCGCCAATGTCTAATTCAATGTCCTTGCGCAATTTGCCCGACACGCATCCAAGCGCGTCCTTCGGCTTGGGCGGCGCGGCCGCTGCGGGATGTGTGTGAGTCGACATGGAGCAACGTCCTCTATTCATGCATGGCCTGCGAAACATAATTCGGCCAGTTTACACGGAAGTGACTGACAATAAATATTCAAAAACAGGCTGGCAGCCTTAATGGCTTTATCGCGGATGGATTCGCGCCGTTTCGGGCGGCGCGGATTTTGGCGGAATTTGCCGCCGTTCGGGCCTTGACGTCCCGCCGTTGCACCAGGATGTGACGCGATCCTCATAACGGTAAAAAAGACCGCACAAATTCATATCAGGTCACTATTATTCAAGACACGCTCCTTAACGCGTGCTTACAATCTGATCGCATATTCTCTTTACCCTGTCCATTTGCGCGATCGACACAGCCCAATTTTTGAGCAGCGTCGCGGCACGATGCGCGCAAGCCGATGACCACGAACGCAGCGAACGGTTGGCGCGCCCGATCTTCGGCCTTCAGCCATGTGCACGTCATCGTTCAATCGAACTCGCGATCAGCGTTTCCTGGAGGTGGGCATGATTCAGATCGGCACATTGCTCGTCAGCTTCGAACTGCGAGAAATTCGTCAGCATGGCCGGCCGGTGCGGATCGGCGCCCGTGCGTTCGACATTCTCGAGGTGCTGTATCGCGCGGACGGCGGCATCGTGTCGAAGGACGCCATCATGGACGCCGTGTGGCCCGGCTCGATCGTCGAGGAGAACCGGCTGCAGGTGCATATCGCCGCGTTGCGCAAGCTGTTCGGCGCGGACCGCGAACTCATCAAGACCGTGCCGGGGCGCGGCTATCTGCTGGTGTCGGAGAACCGTCACGCGCGCGCGCCCGAACGGCAGGGCGGCCCGCTCGCGAATGGCGGCGGGCTGCCTGCCTGTGCCGCGACGCTGTTCGGCCGCCAGGGCGAGATCGCGCAGATCGTCGAGCGGCTCGGCCACGCGTGCGTCGTCACGCTGGTCGGCGCGGGCGGCATCGGCAAGACGTGTCTGGCCGTCCACGTCGCGCGCGCCATGCGCGAGTCCGGGGGCGATCGTTTCAGCGAGCCGGTCTGCTTCGTCGAACTCGCCAAAGCCTCGACGCGCGACACCGTGCTCAAGGCGCTGGCGGGCGCATTGCGGATCGATGCATCCGATGAATACCTCACGCAGGAAAGTCTCGCCGACGTGATCGCCGCCGCGCCGTGCGTGCTCGTACTCGACAATGCCGAGCACGTGATCGACGCGGTGGCGAGTCTCGTCGAAGCGCTGGCCGCGCGCAATCCGGCGCTGCGCATGCTCGTGACGAGCCGCGAGCCGCTGCATATCTGGGCCGAGTCCGTGGTTCGCGTCGAGCCGCTGGCGGTGCCCGCGAGCGACGCCACCACCGACGCGATCCTCGCGCATTCGGCCGTCGAACTGTTCCTGAGCCGCGCGAAGTCGGTCGCGCCCGAATGCGGCGCCGATGAAAACGCGATCCGTCTGGTCGGCGAAATCTGCCGGCGGCTCGAAGGCCTGCCGCTTGCCATCGAACTGGCCGCCGCGCGCGTGGCGACGCTCGGTGTCGAAGGCGTGGCCTCGCGTCTGGACGACCGCCTGAATCTGCTGACGGGCGGGCTGCGTTCCGCGCTGCCGCGTCATCAGACCTTGCGCGCGACCTTCGACTGGAGCTACGCGCTGCTCGACACGACTTCGCGCATGTTGTTCAGGCGGCTCGGTTTCTTCGCCGGCGCCTTCACGTTCGATGCTGTCTGCACGGTCGCGACCGAGCCGGACATGCCGATCGCCTCGGTCATTTCGAGCTTGAGCGAACTGGCCGCCAAGTCGCTGTTGAGCGTCGAATTCTGCGGCGCGATCGCGCAATACCGGCTGACGGAATCCACGCGTGCATACGCGATGGAGAAACTGCGCGACGAAGGCGAGTTGCAGCGCATTGCGACGCGTCATATGCATTATCTGCAGGACCGGATCGAACACGGCAAGGTGTCTGTCGGCGGTGCCGCGCCGGGTCTCGCCGGTGTCGAGCCGCGTCTTGCGCTCGACGACGCGCGCGCCGCGTTCGAATGGGCCTTCTCGCCGGGCGGCAATCCCGCGCTCGGTGTCGCGCTGGCGGGCTCGCTGGTGGGGACGCTGCTGCAAGGCCCGCTGCTGCACGAATGCTATGAACGCTCGGGCCGCGCGCTCGCCGCGCTCGATGCACTGCCGCCCGGCACCGTCGATACGCTGTGTGAAATGCGCTTGTGTTCTGCGTATGCGTCAACGCTGCTGCACACGGGCGGCGCGGTGCGCGAGGCGGGCCCGTTGTGGAAGCGCGTGCTGGTGCTCGCGCGCCACGCACGCGACGATGCGTTCGAGGCGCGCGCGCTGTGGGGCGCATGGAACTCGATGCTCGCGTCGTCGGACATTCACGCGTCGTTCCGCTTCGCGACCCGTTTCCAGGCGTTTGCCGAACGCTGCGGCACGCCGTGGCAGCAGATTCTCGCGGCCGAAATGATCGCCGTGTCGCTGCATTGCTTCGGCGAGCATGAGCAGGCGCGCGTGCGGCTGGAACGGGCGGTCGCCGCCTTGACCGAACTCGGGCCCGTCGCGCCCGGCAGCCTCGGCGTCGCGGTCGATCCGTTGACGTTCGGCAACGGCACGCTCGCGCGGATCGTGTGGATGCAGGGGCATCCCGAGCGGGCGATGCAACTGGTCGAGAACGTCGTCAATTCGATCCGGCCTGACATGCTGGAACCGTCGCTGAGTCACGTGCTCGCGGTCGCTGCCGTGCCATTGGCACTGCAATGCGGCGAACTCGAAACGGCCGCGCGCTATCTCGCCGTGTTGCGATCGCAGGTCGCGTTGAACCGCTTCGAGATCTGGCAGGCGTACGGCGAGTGTCACGCGGGCCATCTCGACATCCTGCAGGGACACCCGCACGCCGGTCTTGCAAAGCTCGAACCCGCGCTGCACCGGTTGTTGTCGTCCGGATTCCGGCGAGTGCTGACGCCCGTGATCGCCATTTGCGCGGAAGCCCTGGCGAGAACGGGGCGCATCGCCGAAGCGCGGCTGAAGCTCGACGAAGCGCTCGAGTTCTGCAATGCACATGGCGAGCATTTCTTCATCCCGGAACTGCAGCGCGTGATGGGCGTGACGGCGCTGGAGCAATCGCGCGTGATCCAGTCGAACGGGCGCGCGTCGATGGCCGACGAATTCGAAACGGAAGCACGCCGCCATCTGCTCGACGCGATGCAGACGGCCAGGGAGCAACATGCGCCGATGCTCGAACTGCGCGCCGTGCTGCACTTCGCGGACCATCTGCTCGAACGCGGCGAGACGGCGCGGGCAGCGTCGCTGCTGGCCGATGTGTCGACGCGCGTCGACCTGCAATCGGGCGCGCCCGATATCAGGCGGCTTGCCGTGCTTCTGCATCTGACGCACGATTGCCGTCCGTCGACCGATGCCCACAGCGGCCAGCCCGTGATGGCCAACGACCTTTGACGCGCACGATCACCCTGATTCGAATCGGCCTGAAAATTTCTTAAGCGGCACCCAGGCGTGCTCGCGAGTGCCGCGCATGCCTGCCGAAGCAGGCCTTGCGCCAGGCGGGCACGGCGCTGTTCAGGACGTTTAAGCCGCGCATAAGGACTTTGACTGCGCACCCCGCTAAGCTCCGTCTCTTTTGACACCAGACCTCGCCGCGCCAGCGTGCGCGAGGCGATGCAACGACGGAGAACACTCTATGAGCGCGCACAATCAGCGTGACAACTTCGTGAATGCGCAGGACGGCACGGACATCTTCTACAAGGACTGGGGCTCGGGCACGCCCGTCGTCTTCTCGCACGGCTGGCCCTTGTCCGCCGATGCGTGGGACCCGCAGATGCTGTTCCTCGCCAACCAGGGCTATCGCGTGATCGCGCACGACCGGCGTGGTCATGGGCGCTCAGGCCAGGCTTCGGGCGGCAACGACATGGACACCTACGCGGACGATCTCGCCGCCGTGCTCGATGCGCTCGACGTGACGAACGCAATGCTGGTCGGCCATTCGACGGGTGGCGGCGAAGTCGCGCATTACCTTGGCCGTCATGGCTCGAAGCGCGTCGCGAAGGCCGTGCTGATCGGCGCCGTGCCGCCGCTGATGCTCAAGACGGCCGCTAACCCAGGCGGCTTGCCGTTGTCCATATTCGACGGAATTCGTACAGGCGTGGCGGCCAACCGCTCGCAGTTCTATCTCGATCTCGCGACGCCGTTTTACGGCTTCAACCGTCCAGACGCGCAGGTCTCGCAAGGACTGGTCCAGGACTTCTGGCGTCAGGGCATGCAAGGCTCGATCAAAGGCCAGTACGAGTGCATCAGGCAGTTCTCCGAAGTCGACTATACAGACGACCTGAAGAAGATCGACGTGCCAACGCTCTTCCTGCATGGCGACGACGATCAGATCGTGCCTGTCGACGCTTCGGCCAGGCTTGCGTCGAAGCTGGTGAAGGACGCGACGCTGAAGGTCTATGCGGGCGCGCCGCACGGCATGTGCAGCACGCATGTCGAGCAGGTGAACGCCGATCTGCTGGCGTTCCTGAAGCAGTAACCAGCCGGGCATTCCCGGCGCGCGCATCGACGTGCATGCCGCAAATCATCGAGAACGCCGTCCGTCAGGCATGCCGGGCGGCTTTTGTTCGTTGTACACTGCTTTGCAGCCGGTCCCGCTTGTCGTTTCGTGCCGTCATGACTGCAATCGTCACAGCTCATGTCGATATGGCGTCGTATAGTGCGAGCCCTTCATGGTTGTGCTACTGCCGTTGCAAGCTCCGCCGTCCTCAACATCACCACTCAGATGATGACGATCAAGATCGGTCAACTCGAGATTTCACTTGATCATCGCGAAGTGCGTCTCGATGGGCAGAGAGTCCCGATCGGCAGCCGCGCGTTCGACATCCTCGCGCTGCTGATCGCCGCCGACGGCGAACTCGTATCGAAAGACGAGATCATGCGCGTCGTCTGGCCGACCACGGTCGTCGAAAAGAACAATCTGCAGGTTCATATCTCCGGGCTGCGCCGTGCGTTCGGCGACGAGCGCGAGCGCCTGCGCACGGTGCCCGGCCGGGGCTACCGTCTGGTCATGCATGACGAGGCCGACGCGCGCGACGGCGCCAGCGCGCCGTCCGCCGCGCAAGAGGATGTATCGGCCGGCGCCGACGCCGCGCGGCCTTCGCGTCAGCCGTTGCCCGCATGCGTGCCGGAACTGATCGGCCGGCAGGATGCGCTCGAAGGCGTGGCGGCCGCGTTGCGCGCGCATCAGGCCGTGACGCTGGTCGGCACGGGCGGCATCGGCAAGACGCGGCTCGCGGTGGAAGTCGCGCACAGGATCCAGCACGAGTTCGCCGACGGCGTCGTGTTCGTGCCGCTCGCGGCCGTGATCGATGCGCCGTCGGCGCTCGACGCGCTCGCCTTCGCGATGGGCAGCCGGCTTTCCGCGAGCCGCACGGCGCTCGCGCAGATCGCCGCCGAATGGCGTGACCGCGAGGCGCTGGTGGTGCTCGACAACTGCGAGCAGGTGCTGGAGATCGTGGCCGCCATCGCGGAGTCGCTGACGGGCGCGGGCAGCCGCATGCGTGTGCTGGCGACGAGCCGCGAAGCCTTGCGCGCGCGCGACGAGATCGTTTATCAGGTGCCGCCGCTGTCCGTGCCGACCCGGGACGATCCCGGCACCGACGTGTTGCGCACGCCCGCCGTGCAGTTCTTTCTGGCGCGCGCGCAAGCCGACGGCGCGCATTTTTCGCTCGACGAAACCAGCATTCGTCTGACGGGTGAAGTGTGCCGCCGGCTCGACGGCATTCCGCTCGCGCTCGAACTGGCCGCGTCGCGTGCGGCCGTGCTGGGCATCGGCCTGCTGGCCGAGCATCTCGACGACCGTTTCCGCATCCTCACGGGCGGCCGGCGCACGGCCTTGCCGCGTCATCAGACGCTCAAGGCGACGCTCGACTGGAGCTACCGTCTCTTGAGCAGCGACGAACAGAAGTTGCTGCGCTGGCTGGGCATGTTCGTCAACGGCTTTACGCTCGACGCCGCCTGCGCAATGGCGGAGCACGCCGGGCTCACGCGCATGGAAGCGCTCGATGCCGTGAGCGGTCTCGTATCGCGCTCGTTGCTGACGACGGACTTCGAAGGCTCGTCGTATCGCTACCGTTTGCTCGAATCGACGCGCGCCTACGCGCTCCAGCAACTCGACGACAACGGCGAGCGGCTGGCCGCCGCGCACGCGCATGCGGTGCTGTTTCTGCAGTTGCTCGAAACGGCGCAGAAGCGCTGGGCCGAGCGGCCCGTCGTCGAGTGGCTCGGCGAGTTCACGCGCGAGCTCGGCAACCTGCGCACCGCGCTCGACTGGACACTGGGTGAACGCGGCGATCACGCGACGGGCATTGCGCTCGCGGCCGTCACCGTGCCTTATCTCTATGAGCTGTCGCTGGTCGAAGAATGTTGCAGCCGCGCGCGCGCGGCGCTGCGCTTCGTGCCTTCTGGCGCGCAGGAAGACGGCGGCACGCGCGTCGAAGCGCGCTTGCGGCTCATGTCGGCGCTCGCCGCCGCGCTCGTTTACATAGAAGGCCCGCTCGCGCAAACGCGCGAAGCCTGGACGCTCGTGCTGGACGAGGCGATGCAGGCCGGCCATGCCGACTACGCGTCGCGGGCACGTTGGGGCGTGTGGAACTGGCATCAGTACAGCGGACGCGCGCGCGATGCGCTGACGTGCGCGCGCCGCTTCGGCGATTTCGCGCGCAGCAGCGGCAATGCAACGCATGTCGTGTTGTCGGGGCGCGTCGAAGGGATCGCGCTGCACTATGCAGGCGACCAGCGTCGTGCACGCGAACTGCTGGAGCGGATGATCGAAGAGTACGAAGTCAAGCCGCTGAGCCGCTGGCATACACCCGGTCTGCGCGTCGATCACGGCATCGCCGCGCGTGCGACGCTGGCGCGCGTGCGTTGGGTGCAAGGCGAGCGCGGCGGCGCGTACGATCTCGCCGCGCGCTGCTTCGATTCGGCCGCGCAGTACGACCACGAAATCGTCATCTGCTATGTGCTCGTCGAAGCGCTCGTGCCGATTGCGCTGCTCAATGGCGACCTCGCCGCGGCGCGTCACGGCATCGACGTGCTGAATGAGCTGTCCACGCGTTTCGGCTTCGCGATCTGGAGCGCATGCTGCGCGTGCTACGACGCATGGCTCGCGACACTCGCCAACCCTGGAGCGAGTGCGATCGAACGGTTGACCGCCTCGATTTCCGCGCTTCGCACGACCGGCTATCTTGCGCAGCTTTCGCCGTTACAGGGGCAGCTCGCCGTGGCGCTGATGAACGCATCGCGCGACAAGCAAGCGCTCGCCGTCATTGAAGAGGCACTGCGCCACGCCGACGACAACGGCGAACGCTGGTACTACGCCGAGCTATGCAGGATCAAGGGCGACGTGCTGTGCAAGCTCGGCCGTCACGACGAGGCACAACGCTGGTTCTCGACATCGCTCGACTGGGAGCAGCGCAACGGCGTCGAGCGCACCGTGGCGCGCGATGCATCGCCGGGCCCGCGCGGCGCGCTGCGTGTCGTTTCCGTTCAGTCTCGCGCCTGACGACGGCACTTGACAACAGCACTTTACAACGCCGCTTAATGACGCCGCTTAATAACGTTTAAGGCGCGCATCAGGACTTTAAGTCCGCCCGTCACTAATCTTCTCGCAAGTCGAAATGCCTGCACGGCATTGTGAAACTCGCGCACAAGCCGCGCGGGGAAACCGTTTGCATCCGCATGGCCGATGCGACGTCGACTGGATTCATCCACTAACCGGACGCTAGCGCGGTTGCCCTCAGGCCACCGTGCGGGTCTCTCGCATGCCTGCGAAATGGAGTTACTCATGGCACATGAACTGTTGACGCCCGACACATGCGCACTCGCGCTTATCGACCATCAGCCGCAGATGTTTTTCGGCACGCACTCGCACGAGCGCACCACTG
Source organism: Paraburkholderia sp. XV (assembly GCF_020177535.1). Classification (NCBI taxonomy): domain Bacteria; kingdom Pseudomonadati; phylum Pseudomonadota; class Betaproteobacteria; order Burkholderiales; family Burkholderiaceae; genus Paraburkholderia; species Paraburkholderia sp. XV. The sequence goes on from NZ_JAGUUD010000083.1 coordinate 27,076, forward strand.
TCCTGCACAACGTCCAGATTCTCGCGAAGGCCGCGAAGCTCTTCAAGGTGCCGACCATCCTGACGACGATCGCTGCCGACTCGTTCAGCGGCCATCTGCTGCCCGAAGTGCAAGCGGTGTTTCCGGAGACCAAGCCTATCGACCGCACGTCGATGAACTCGTGGGAAGACAAGGGCTTCCGTGACGCCATCAAGGCAACGGGCCGCAAGAAGATCGTGATCGCCGGCCTGTGGACGGAAGTCTGCGTGACGTTCCCGACCATCCAGATGCTGGCCGAAGGCTTCGAAATCTATGTGCCGACGGACGCATGCGGCGACATCACGGAAGAGGCGCACGAGCGCGCGGTGCAACGCATCGTCCAGGCGGGCGCGGTACCGATGAACTCGCTGCAGTTCATGTGTGAGCTGCAACGCGACTGGGCGCGCGGCGAAACGTACGAAGGCTGCATGGACATCTTCAAGGCGCACAGCGCATACGGCATCGGCGTGCGCTACGCGAAGCAGATTCTCGGCGAGCACGCGAGCGAAGCGGGCTGATCGGGCTTCATCGATTCAAAGCATTTTTAGTTTTGATTCGCGCGCGGCGTCGCTGACGTCGCGCGCGGATTACGCCTGACCACGATTCACGGAGAGCGACGATGACCGCACCCATTCAGCCCGCCCGCATTGCGGACCTGGTGATCTACAACGGCAAGATAGCGACGCAGGACGACAAGCGTTCGTTCGTGACGGCGCTCGCCGTCGCGAAAGGCGAGATCGTCGCGAGCGGCAATGATCACGACATGATGCAATGGGCGAACGATTCGACGCGCCGCATCGACCTGAAGGGCCGCACGGTGATTCCCGGCCTCAACGATTCGCATCTTCACGTGATTCGCGGCGGCCTCAATTTCAATCTCGAGTTGCGCTGGGACGGCGTGCCGTCGCTGCGCGATGCGCTCGAGATGCTGCGCGCGCAGGTTGCGCGCACGCCGGCGCCGCAATGGGTGCGCGTGGTCGGCGGATGGAACGAATTTCAGTTTGCGGAGAAGCGCGGCCCGACGCTCGAAGAAATCAACGCGATTGCGCCGGATACGCCCGTCTTCATCCTGCACCTTTACGACAGCGCGCTGCTGAACGCAGCCGCGTTGCGCGCCGTCGGCTACGACCGCGACACGCCGAACCCGCCGGGCGGCGAAATCCAGCGCGACAGGCGCGGCAACCCGACGGGCATGCTGATCGCGCGCCCGAATGCGGGTCTGCTGTACGCGACGCTCGCCAAAGGTCCGAAGCTGCCGCTCGACGATCAGATGAACTCATCGCGCCAGTTCATGCGCGAGCTGAACCGCCTCGGCGTGACGAGCGCGATCGACGCGGGCGGCGGTTATCAGGCGTATCCCGACGACTACGCCGTCATCATGGAACTTGCGAAGCGCAACGAGCTGACCGTGCGTATCGCGTACAACCTCTTCACGCAGAACGCGAAGAAGGAAATCGAAGACTTCGCGAAGTGGGTCAAGGTCACGAAACCCGGCGACGGCGACGACTTCCTGAAGGTGAACGGCGCGGGCGAAATGCTGGTGTTCTCCGCCGCCGACTTCGAGGACTTCCTGGAACCGCGCCCCGATCTGCCGGATGCGATGGAAAGCGAACTCGAAGCCGTCGTGCGGCTGCTCGTGCAGAACCGCTGGCCGTTCCGGCTGCATGCGACTTACGACGAATCGATCGAGCGCTTTCTCAATGTGTTCGAACGCGTCAACATCGACACGCCGTTCGACGGCCTGCGCTGGTTCTTCGATCACTGCGAGACGATTTCACAGCGCAATATCGAGCGCATTGCGGCGCTTGGCGGCGGCATCGCGGTCCAGCACCGGATGGCGTATCAGGGCGAATACTTCATCGCGCGCTATGGCGCGCAAGCCGCTGCGCGCACGCCGCCCGTGCGGCAGATGCTGGAGGCCGGGCTGCCCGTCGGCGCGGGCACGGACGCGACGCGCGTCGCGAGCTTCAATCCGTTCGTCTCGCTGTACTGGCTGGTGTCGGGACGCACGGTGGGCGGCACGCAGATGTACGCGGCGCAAGACCGGCTCGACCGCATGGAAGCGCTGCGGCGCTATACGGTCGGCAGCGCGTGGTTCTCGAACGACGAGACCCGCAAGGGTGCGCTGGTGCCGGGCCAGCTCGCGGATTTCGCGGTGCTGTCCGACGACTACTTCACCGTCGATGAAGATTCGATCCGGCATCTGAGCTCGGTGCTGACGGTCGTCAACGGCCGCGTCGTCTATGCCGCCGACGAGTTCGAAACGTTCGCGCCGCCTGCGCTGCCCGTCAGCCCGACGTGGTCGCCCGTCGCGGAGTACGGCGGCTATGCGCGCTACCGTCCCGCCGCTGCGCCGCTGCAGCAATCGTGCAACGACGCGTGCGTGAACCTGTGCGGCGTGCATCGTCATGCGCATGGATGGGCCTGGCGCAGCAACGTGCCTGCCGGCGACGCGAACTCGTTCTGGGGCGCGCTCGGTTGCAGCTGCTTTGCGTTTTGACGCGTGAGCGCGATGAACCGCTTTTCCGCACCCGACGCCGCGCTGCTGTTTCTGCGCGTCACCGCGAGCGTGCTCGTGCTGCTCGTGCATGGACTGCCGAAGGCGCTCCATTACGCGAGCCAGCTCGGCGCGATCGAAGACCCGTTGCATCTCGGCAAGACGCTGACGCTGGCCTTTGCGATTTTCGCGGAAGTGGTGTGTCCGCTGCTGATGATCGCAGGCGTCGCGACACGGCTTGCCGCGCTGCCGATCATGCTGGTCAGCGCAATTGCGCTCGGCCTCGTGCATCGCGAGTGGACACTCGATCAGGGGCAATTCGCGTGGATGCTGCTGATCCTGTTCGGCACCATTGCGATCGGCGGCGCGGGCCGTTACCGGCTTGCGCTGCGGCCGCATGCGTCCGGGCAGCGACAGGCGTGAGCACAGGCGATGGAATCGATCATCCCGGACGTACGCGCGGCGCTTGCCATGGCAGCCGCCGCGTCCGCGCACGCGTCGCAGCCAGGGATGATGCCCGGCTCGCCGTGAGCGGCCGGGCGAAGCAACGAAGGAGCAAGTCATGTCATATCTGATTTCGTTGGGCGCAGGCCTCGTGGTGGGCCTGCTGTATTACCTCGTGCGCGTGCAGTCGCCCGCGCCGCCGCTGATCGCGCTCGCGGGACTGCTCGGCATCGTGATCGGCGAGCATGCCATTCCGTTCGTGCAGGCACAGATCCGCACGCCTGACGCGCAGACGCAAAGTGCGCCCTCCGTCGCGAGCAACAAACCGGCTTCGTCATGCAGCAAGGACCAGTGAGCGTGGGCGCGCAGGCGCCACGCGCGGCGCAGATCGATCACGTGCCCGGCGAGGACACCTGGCTTGCGAGCATCGCGGGCTATGTCGACACGCTTGGCTTCGTCGCGTTGTTCGGGCTGTTCACTGCGCACGTGACGGGCAATTTCATTCTGATCGGCTCGGGCCTGGCCGGCGCGGGAAGCGGGCTGCTGATCAAGTGGCTCGCGTTTCCCGCGTTCGTCGCGGGCATCGTGCTCGCGCGCGTCCTCGACAACCAGTTGCTGGCGCGCGGACATGGCGTGCGCGCCTGCGCGCTGTATGTGCTGCAGGCGGCGCTGCTGACGGGCTTCATGGCGGCGGGCGTGCTGGCCGCGCCCATCACCAACTCCGACGCGCCGCTGACGATCGCCTGCGGGCTGCTCGGCGCGGCAGCGATGGGCGTGCAGAACGCGCATGGCCGCCTGACGGCGCGCTCCGTCGTCGCGAACACGGTGATGACGGGCAACGTCACGCAAGCCGTGATCGACGTGTTCGATCTGTTGTTTTCACCCGCCGACGCGAAAGCGCGGCAAGCGGCGCGCAGTCGGCTGTGGCGCACGCTGCCGCCCGTGGCCGGTTTTGCGATTGGCGCAGGCGCGGGAGCGGCGGGGTATCTGCTCGCGTCATTCTGGGCGCTGCTGTTGCCGCTCGCCGCGCTGTGCGTGCTCGCAGTGCTGTCGAGAAACACAGGCGCAGCGCCGGCGCAAACCTGATCGCGCCGCGCGTCATGACGAGACGCGGCAGCAACCATTACCAGCAAGGAGTGTTTTCATGAGTACCGTCAAGATGTATCGAATGTTGCGCGCGGCTGTCGTGTCGATTGCGGCGCTCGGCGTGACGCTGGCCGGTTCGCCCGCCTTCGCGGAAGCCGACCATCAGGGCGCGGGCAAGAGCGCGCCCGTCGTGTCCGTCGGGCCGCAGTACGACACGACGCACGTCTATGTGTCGAACCAGGACATCGACGCGTTCGTCGACAGCTTCGTCGCGACGTTCGGCGGCAAGGCTTCGCCGCGCGCCGTATTCACGGTCACGCCGACGCCGAGCAAGACCGCCTCGCAGTACGTGCAGACGCCCGTGGGCATGTTGTCGGTGTTCGCGTTCCAGACGCCGGTTCCGTATCCGTTCGGCAGCGAGCGGACCGGCTATCTCGTCACCGATATCGACAAGGCCGTGCGCGCCGCGCGCGCGGCGGGCGCCGACGTGATCGTCGATACGTTCGACGACCCGATCGGCAAGGACGCCATCATCCAGTGGCCGGGCGGTCTTTACATGCAGTTGTACTGGCACACGAAGGCGCCTTCGTATGGTCCGCTCGAAACGGTGCCGGACAATCGCGTCTACGTGTCCGCGCAGGCGGCGGACAACTTCGTCAAGCGCTTCGTGCGCTTCTCGCATGGCAAGGTCGTCTCCGATAACCGCCGTGCGGATGGCGGCGAAATCGGCCGGCCCGGAGAGACGATCCGGCGCGTGCGCATCGCGTCGGGCTTCGGCAACATGCTCGTATTCGCGACGGACGGGAAGCTGCCGTATCCGTATGGCCGCGAGACGACGGGCTATCAGGTCGCCGATCTCGACGCGACGCTCGCCAAGGCGCAAGGCGTCGGCGTGAAGGTGCTGTCGCCCGCGAGCGGCACGGTCGAAGGGCGCAGCGCAATGGTCGAATTTCCCGGCGGCTATGTCGCCGAGATTCACGACGTGAAGAAGTGACGGTGCGTCGTTCAATGAGGCGCGCAAGAAAGGCGGCTGCTTGCGCCGCGCTCGCCATCTGCGGTCTGGCGGACGGCGCGAACGCGCTCGCCGCCGGCACGGCAGGGACAGGCGCGGCGGAAACAGGTGCGGCCGACGCATCGCAATGCACCGCGAAGCGGCCGTCGTCGCTGTCGTTCAACCGCTGGCAGGAAGACTGGTCGGTGCTGGGGTTGCCGTGCGTGCCGCGCAAGCCGTTCGACGCGCTCAAGTACATTCCGCTGGGCGGCGATCCGTCGACCTATCTGTCGCTCGGCGCAACCCTGCGCGAGCGTTTCGAGTTGAACAACACGCCGCTGTTCGGTCTTGGCAGCGCCCGGCCCGACAGCTACGTGATCCAGCGCGCGCAGGTGCATGCCGACGCGCACATCGGCGAGCATGTGCAGGCGTTCTTCCAGCTCGAAGACGCGCGTCCGTTCGGCAAGAATTCCGTCACACCCGTCGACAAGAATCCGCTCGATATCGAACAGGCATTTGTCGCGTTCGTCTATGGCGTGGGCGGTGGCACGTTCAAGGCGCGCGTCGGCCGCCAGGAGATGGCGTTCGACTTGCAGCGCTTCGTGTCGGTGCGCGACGGCCCCAACGTGCGCCAGGCGTTCGACGCGCTATGGGCCGATTATGAAATCGACAAGTGGCGCTTTATCGGCTACATGACGCAGCCCGTGCAGTACCGCGACGTCACGGCTTTCGACGATGTGTCGAACCGGCATCTGACGTTCAGCGGCGTGCGTGTCGAGCGCGCGAACACGGGACCGGGCGATCTGTCCGCGTACTGGTCGCGCTACAACCGCGACAACGCGCGCTTTCTCGATGCGACGGGCACCGAGCATCGCGATGTGTTCGACGTGCGCTACGCGGGCAAGGTCGCGCCGTTCGACTGGGACGCGGAGACGATGCTGCAGACGGGCCACGTCGGCAACGACACGATCCGCGCGTGGGCGTTCGGCGTGTTGAGCGGCTATACGTTTGCCACGGTCGCGGGCTCGCCCCGGCTCGGGCTGCAGGTGGACGGCGCATCGGGCGACGGGCATCCGGGCGACGGCCGCGTCGGCACCTTCAACCCGCTGTTTCCCAACGGCTACTACTTCACGCTGGCGGGCTACACGGGTTACAGCAACCTGATTCACGTGAAGCCGTCGATCACGTTCAAGGTGACGCCGAAGGTCACGCTGTTGACGGCGCTCGGCTTCCAGTGGCGCGCGACGACAGCCGATGCCATCTACGGCCAGGGTTCGGCCGTGGTGCCGGGCACGGCCGGCAAGGGCACGCGCTGGACGGGGATGTATGCGCAGGTTCGCGCCGACTGGCTCGTCAGTTCGAATGTCGCGCTTGCGCTCGAAGCGGTGCACTTCGAAGTCGGCGATTCGATACGCGCGCTGGGGGCGCGTAATGCGGACTATGTGGGCGTCGAGGCGAAGTTTGGCTGGTGATGCAGAGCAACGCTGCGCATGGACGTGCGCATGCCGCGCCTTCCTGCGAAGGCGCGGCATGCAGACAACACACGCTGCTTCGTCCTACCAGCCGCCGTAACCGCGGTAGCCGTAATAGCCGGGGCGGTACATGGGCACCTGCGCCGCATACTGCATCGGCATGACCGGCTGGCTCACGTAGACGGGCTGGTGGTAGACGGGCACGTACTGCACGGGCGGCGGCTGATACGGCTGGAACACCACCGTTTGCATCTCTTCGGGCGAAGGGCCGTCGTACATCGGCGGCTGCGTATAGACGACTGTCGCGGGGCGGTAGCGCGGACGCGGCGGCGCGGGTGCATATTGCACGGGTGCCGCGTCGTCATCGTCGTAAGCTGCTTGCGCCTGCAACTGCCGCTGCGCGACGTGCGGCTGATTCACGCGCCGCACCTGCGCGTTGTCGTCGGAAGGCATGTCGGACGGCAACGGCGGCGGTTGCTGCGCGTTGGCCTTCGACGTGCGCTTCAACTGCTCGCGCAACGAAGCGTAAGTGTCGGCATCCTCCTTCGCGCGGGCGTTGTAGCCGCTGTGATAGGCGTCGCTCAGATCTTTCAGACGCGCTTTATTTTCCTCGTCGGCCGTCATCTGCTCTTCGCCCGGATCGAGCGAAGCCTCGCTCACGCCGCCATTGTCATAGGCTGACCGCGGCCCGTCAGCCCACGCAGCGGCCGACAGAAGGGCTGGCCCGAAGGCCACGGTCAACGCCGCAGACCCGAGCAATGTGCTGATTCTCATGGTTGTTACCTCGCTGGTGGTCATACACGGCAAACACAACTCTGTACGCGTGTCCGGTGCTGACCGCAGGCGAATCAGCATCCCGCCGGAACCTGACATACACCCATGCTGCACGCCTCTACCAGGGTTGTCAGGGACGACCCCGGGTAGCGGACGCGCATCGCGTCGTCCGCACGATCAACATGATGTGGATTAACTTGCCAGCAATCGATCCGGCCGGATGCGATGTAACGCACATTGCGCGCTATTTGTGTGATGAGGAAAAACGCGAGGTTATGCTTTTTCGATGTCGGTGCTTTGCGCTGCGGCTGGTGTCTCGAAGTGTGGGTGCTGGGAATCGTCAGCGCGGCGCCCGAGCGCGGCGGCGAGCGCGCCGCGATCCAGGCCGCCTTCCCACGCCGACACGACGATCGACGCCACGCCGTTGCCGACGATATTTGTCAGCGCGCGGCACTCGGACATGAAGCGGTCGATGCCGAGTATCAGCACCATCGCCGCGACGGGTACGGTCGGCACGACGGACAGACTCGCGGCCAGCGTGATGAAACCCGCGCCCGTCACGCCCGTCGATCCTTTCGAGGTCAGCATCGTCACCAGCAGCAGCGTGATTTCCTGCGTGACGGTCAGATGCGTGTTGGTCGCCTGCGCGAGAAACAGCACGGCGAGCGTCATATAGATGTTCGTGCCGTCGAGGTTGAACGAGTAACCCGTCGGCACGACGAGTCCGACCACGCCGCGCGGGCAGCCGAGCCGTTCGAGCTTTTCCATCAGTTGCGGCAGCGCCGCTTCGGACGTCGACGTGCCGAGCACGATCAGCAGTTCGTCGCGGATATAGACGAGAAAGCGCCACAGGCTGAAGCCGCACATCCGGGCGATCAGCCCCAGCACGATCGCGACGAACAGGGCCGCCGTCAGATAGAACGAGCCGATCAGCTTGAGCATCGGCAGCAGGGAGACGATGCCGTAGCGGCCGATCGTGAACGCCATCGCGCCGAACGCGCCAATGGGCGCGAGGCTCGTGATCATATGCACGATGCGAAAGAAGGCTTTCGACAGTGTCTCGACGAGATTCGTCACGGGCGCTGCCTTGTCGCCCAGCACGGCCAGCGCCGAGCCGAACAGCATCGCGATCACCAGCACGGGCAGGATATCGCCTTGCGTCATCGCGCCGGCGAAGGTGTCGGGGATCGCGTGCATGACGAACGCGACGATGCCGTCGCCATGCGCAGCCTGCGCCGCGTAGCTCGATACGGCGCTCGCATCGAGCGTGGCGGGATCGACGTTGAAGCCGCTGCCTGGCTTGAGCACATGCGCGGCAACGAGTCCGATCGCGAGCGCGAGCGTCGACGCGGCTTCGAAATACAGCAGTGCCTTGCCGCCGACGCGTCCCACCTTCTTCATGTCCTGCATGCCGGCGATGCCCGTCACGACCGTGCAGAAGATCACCGGCCCGATGATCATCCGCACCAGTTTGATGAACATGTCGCCGAGCGGCTTCAACGCGACGGCTTCATGCGGCGCGAAGTGTCCGAGCAGCACGCCCGCGGCGATGGCGAACAGCACCTGGATATAAAGAACCTTGTAGAACGGTTTGCGCTTCATGTCTCCTCCGTTTTTCGGGGCAAAGCGGGGCCGTTCCCTTCTGCAGTCGGAAGGGAATCGGCGTATCTGAATGGAACAGGGCGATGCGGCCGTCGAAGCCGCTATGGCGACGGCGGCGCGGCTTTCATAGCACTTGCGCCCACGTGTGCCGCGTGAAATGCGCGCGCTCGAACGCCTCGATATCGGCCAGCGACGCGAGCGACAGGTCGATCGTGTCCATGCCTTCGATCACCATTTGCTTGTGGCGCGCGCCGAGCGGGTACGTGTAGGTCTGTCCTTGCGCACTCGTCACGGTCTGCCGTTCGAGATCGATGCGCAGCGTCGATTCAGGCGTTTGGGTCGAAGCCTGCACGAGTGCATCGATTGCGTCGCGTTCGAGTTGCACGAGCAGCAGCCGGTTGTTCATCGCGTTGGAATAGAAAATCTCCGCGAAGCTCGGTGCGATCACTGCCTGAAAGCCGTATTGCTGCAAGCCCCAGACCGCGTGCTCGCGGCTCGACCCGCAGCCGAAGTTCGCTCCGCCGATCAGGATGCGCGCGCCGTCCCAGGCCCGCTGGTTGAGCACGCAACTGGCGCGCGGCGAGCCTTGCGCATCGAAGCGCAGGTCGTACAGCAATCCCTCTGCAAGACCGGCCTTGTCGACGATGCGCAAAAACTGCTTCGGCATGATCTGATCGGTGTCGAGGTTGTCGATGGGCAACGGCGCAGCCTTGCCTTCGATAATCGTCAAGCGGTTCATTGCGTGTGTGCCTCCAGTGTGCGGACGTCGGTGATGCAGCCGGTCAGCGCGGCGGCTGCTGCCATCGCGGGACTCATCAGATGCGTGCGGCCGCCGCGCCCCTGGCGTCCTTCGAAATTGCGGTTGGTCGTCGATGCGCAGCGCTCGCCTTCGTCGAGCATGTCGTCGTTCATCGCAAGGCACATCGAGCAGCCGGGCTCGCGCCATTCGAAGCCGGCGTCGATCAGCGTCTGCGCGATGCCTTCCCGTTCTGCCGCGCGGCGCACGCTGCCCGAGCCGGGCACCACCATCGCGCGCACGCCTTGCGCGACACGCTTGCCGCGCACGATCTGCGCGACGCTGCGCAGATCTTCGATACGCCCGTTCGTGCACGATCCGATGAAGACACGATCGATCCGCGTGCCGGCCAGCGGCTGTCGTGCTTCGAGTCCCATGTAATCGAGCGCGCGGCGCAGCGACGCGGCGGCTTCGCGTGAAGGCTGTTCGGCTTCGCCGGGTATGCGCGCATCGATTGCAATGGACTGGTCGGGACTCGTGCCCCACGTGACGAACGGTGCGATGTCGCGTGCATCGAAACGGTGCTCGGCGTCGAAGTGCGCGTCGTCGTCGGAGCGAAGCGCGCGCCAGTCGACGAGGGCAGCTTGCCACGCGGCTTCGTCGAGCGTTCTGGCGTGTGCGCGCACGTAGGCGAAGGTGGTCGCGTCGGGCGCGATCAGCGCGGCGCGCGCGCCTGCTTCGACGGTCATGTTGCACAAGGTCATGCGCGCTTCCGCCGACAGCGACGCGATGGTCGATCCCGCGAACTCGACCGCGTAGCCGCGCGCGCCCTGTGCGCCGATGCGGCTGAGCAGCCAGATCACGACGTCTTTCGATGACGTGCCATAAGGCAACGTGCCGTCGATCACGATGCGCATGGTCTGCGCGAGCCGGTAGACGAGGGTTTGCGTCGCCAGCACATGCTCGACTTCGGACGTGCCGATGCCGAATCCCAGCGCGCCCAATGCGCCGTACGTGGTGGTGTGGCTGTCGCCGCACAGGACGACCATGCCGGGCCGCACGAGTCCCATCTCGGGCGCGACGATGTGCTCGATGCCTTGCATCGGATCATTCGCGGCGAGCAGGCGGATGCCGGCGCGCTCGCAGTTGCGCGCGAGATTCTGCGCGAGCACGAGCGATGCGGCGTCGCGGATCACGCGCGGCGTTTCGGCGTGAGTCGGAATGATGTGACTGACGACGGCGAGTTGCTGGCGTGGCCTGCGCACCGCGCGGCCACGCGCTTCGAGCGCGCTGAAGGCCTGCGGGCTGGTGTATTCGTTCATCAGATGCAGATCGACGTACAGCAGCACGTTGTGTTCGTCGATGCGCGAGACGAGGTGCGACTCGACGAGCTTCTGGTAGAGGGTTCGTTTCGACATGATGAGATGAGTTTCCTTGTGTCGGCGTTACGCGCCAAGAAAGGGCAGCACGCGGTCCAGTAAAAGTTGCGGCGCTTCTTCCGGGATGTAGTGGCCGCAGGGCAGTGCTTCGCCCTGGACTTGCGGTGCGTATGGCCGCCACTCCGCAAGCGGCGCGAAGCACTGCTGGATCACGCCGTGTGCGCCCCATAGCGCGAGGAAGCCGCACTTGATCTGCTCATGCGCGGCGAGCGTCGCGCGGTCGTGTTCGAGGTCGATCGTGACGCTTGCCCGGTAGTCCTCGCAGATGCCATGCGCGGTCGCAGGGTTGGACAGACAGCGCAGATATTCGGCGTAGGCTTCGGCCGTGAAGGGCGCGAGTCCCGCGCTGCGCGCGCCGATCGTCTGCTTCAGATAGAGGTCCGGGTCCGCGCGGATCAGCGTCTCCGGAAACGGCGCGGGCCGCACCAGCATGAACCAGTGCCAGTAGGCGCGGGCGAACTCGAACGAGGTCTTCTCGTACATCGCGAGCGTCGGCGCGACGTCGAGCGTGACGAGGCGTTCGACGGCGTCGGGGTGATCGAGCGCCATGCGCGCGGCCACGCGCCCGCCGCGGTCATGGCCGATCACGGCAAACGACGCGAAGCCGTGAGCGCGCATCAATTCGACCTGATCGAGCGCCATGCGGCGCTTCGAGTAGTTCGCGTGATCCGCCATGCCTTGCGGTTTGCCGCTGTCGCCGTAGCCGCGCAGGTCGGCGGCGATCACGGTGAAGCGGGCGGCCAGTGCGGGCGCGACCTTGTGCCAGATTGCGTGGGTCTGCGGGTGGCCGTGCAACAGCAGCAGCGCGGGACCGCGTCCGCCCTTGATTGCGTGAATCGTGATGCCGTCGATGTGGGCCGACGCATCGGTGAATCCTTCGAACATCGTTGTCTCCCAAGGTTGAATCGAGTCTAATTGATGCCTCGGGCGATAGGGTTTCCTTGAATGCATTCCGGTCGTAACTGCAAGGAACGAATCACGTTGGGTGGGGAGACGGTGAAAATGGATGGCTTTTCGGATCTGAATCTGTTCGCGCTGGTTGCGCGGCATCGCAATCTGGCAGCGGCGGCGCGCGAGCTTGGCGTGACGCCGCCGGCTGTCAGCAAGCGCCTGGCGCAACTCGAGCGGCGGCTGGGGGTGCGCCTGATGAACCGTACGACGCGGCGTCTGAGCCTGACGCCGGAGGGCGAGCTATACCTCGCGAATGGCTCGCGGATACTCGACGAGTTGCAGGAACTCGAACAGCTGGTGACGCGTAGCCGCGCTGAACCGGCGGGGTTGTTGCGGGTGAATGCGTCGTTTGGTTTTGGCCGTGCGCGGATTGCGCCTGCGATTTCCGATTTCGTCGCGCGTTTTCCGTCGATGAAGATTCAGCTTCATCTGACCGACAGGCCGATGAGTTTGCAGGAGGAGGGTTTTGATCTTGGCATCCGGTTTGGCGAGGTGCCGGATGCGCGAGTCAATGCGCGCTTGTTGATGAAGAACCGGCGGATCGTGTGCGCGTCGCCCGCGTATGTGGAGCGGCATGGGATGCCGTCGCTGCCGCATGATCTGACTCGGCACGCGTGTATCGTGCTGCGCGAGAATGAGTCGGCTTATGGGACGTGGCACTTTTCACGCGGCAAGCGCGTGGAGACTGTGAAGGTGGATGGGCCGCTCGCCAGTAATGATGGTAGTGCAGTGCTGCACTGGGCGCTTGAAGGGCGGGGTGTTGTTGTGCGTTCGGAATGGGAAGTTGGGGAGTATCTGGAGCGGGGCGTGCTCGTGCCGCTTTTGGTTGATTGGGCGCTGCCCGGGGCGGATATTCATGCGATTTATCTTGAGAGGAATCAGTTGTCTGTTAAGTTGCGGACGTTTGTTGATTTTCTTGGGGAGTATTTGCGGGGTTTCCCGCGGTGAGGTTTTTTTTTGCGCCTTCGCGGCGCGGGCGGTTGAGCTTTTTTCGCCTTCGTGAGGTGGGGTTTGCTGCGTATGCTGTTTGGTTTATTTGCCTTTGCGCTGGCATCCGCGTTACGTTAGCTCACTTCAGGCGTCGCCCCTGTGCGGGGCGGCACCTACTTTTCTTTGCCGCCGCAAA
>NZ_JAGUUD010000084.1:0-39797 GCF_020177535.1 Paraburkholderia sp. XV
CAAAGAAAAGTAGGTGCCGCCCCGCACAGGGGCGACGCCTGAAGCGAGCTAACGATTCGCGGATGCCAGCGAAAGTACAAACCAAAACCAAACCAAACCAAAACCAAACCAAACCAAACCAAACCAAAACCAAACCAAACCAATTCAGTACCGCCTCGCGAGCCGCATCCTCATCACCTGCTTCATTTCGCCATCCGCATCATCGGGCAAAACAAACTCCCCAGCAACGAGCGACGCGACGGGAACCCCATCCCGATACAGCACGCGATTCCCCGCCACAGCGGGCACCTTACTACCGGGCAGCAACGTCCCGACCAGATTCAGCGGATCGCCCCCCGCAACACAAACAAAAGCACCGTCGTTCGCATGACGACGCACCTCACGCAACAGCGGAATCGCTTCCGGCAGCGCGAACTGCTCGCCCGCCAGACCGTTGACGAAGCGTCCGCCGCGCACTTGCCCACGCGCTTCGAGCCGCTGATAAACACGCAGCAGATCGCGCCACGGCGGCAGCCATTCAGCTTCGCGTTCCAGCAGCCGCCAGAACACGACGCCATAGCGCCGCAACAGCGCCATCGCGACATGCTCGATCACTTCCGGTGCAAACGTCGCCGCACGTCTGGAAGGAGGCGCAGCAGCTGCGTCATCCGGCACAGCGGCAACGGGCCGCCGCAATAGCGCCCACCGTCCCGCATCGTCCATGCCGCCGATCAACGCGCCCGCGCCGCGCGGACGGCGACTCGGATAGTACGACGCGTTGCGCTTCGCGACGGGCTTCAACAACGCACGCAGCCCCGCGAAACTGTCCGAATTGACGAGACCCGCCGCCACCAGCTCGCCGAGCGCGTGCTCCAGCTCGACGCGCAGCAAACGAACATCGCCCGATAGCTCGTCGAAAAACATCGCGCCATGCTGCGTCAGCGTATCGAACACCAGCTGCGCTTTCGGCGACAGCTCCGGCTGCTTCGACGTATCGAGCAGCGCGGTCCACACGGGCAGCGCGCGGCGCGGCAACAGCACGATGGGCGTGCTGCGCACCGGGCCGCTCGCGCCGCGCGCGCGATCCGTGAGCCGCGTCCAGACAATCTTCCCGGACCGGCACAGCTCGTCGAGCGATGTGATCGAATAGTCCTTCAGCCGCGCGGGCAAGATGTCCTCTTCCCATGCGCTCGCGGCCGCCTGAAAACCTTCGAGCTGATCGAGCACGGCGGCGAGCGCGTCGCGCCCTTCGCCGCGCGTATCGGGCGTGAGACGCTGCCATGCGAACAGGAAGCGCATGAAGTCGTGCCGCTCCACAGGCTCGATCTCGCGCCGCAAGCGCCGCACCGTATAGCGATGAATGCGCGCAAGCAGATGCCGCTCGCACCATTCTTCATCCGTGGCGCCCGGCGTGAAGCGTCCGCGCATCACATATCCTTCGGCTTCGAGACGCGTGAGCGCCTGCGCGGCAGTCGAAGCGGGCAGCGCAAGCGCGCGTGCAATCGACGCAAGCGGCAGCGGCCCGAATCCCGTTAGCCGCGCGCGCACCACGTCGACGAGCGCGTCGTCTTCTGTCCACGCTTCGTCGAAACCCTTAGGCGCACGCAGCGCGGGTTCGACTTCAGCTTGCGGATAGATCGCTCGCAGACATGTCAGCCGCTCGGCGGGCAGCCATAGCGCGTCGTGCTGCGCGATCTGCATGCGCGCGGCGTGACCTGTCTTAGCGAGTTCGGCGAGCCAGGCTGGCCAGTTTTCGTTGCGCTGCGCCTCGGCTTCCGTGATGCATGCAAGGCCCATCAGCGCTTCGTGCATCTCGTCGGTGTTGCGCACTTGCGGCCATGCTTCTTCACCGACACTCGCAATCGCGTCGGCATCGAGCGCGCCGAGATCGTCGGCGGATTCGGGGCCGCTCGTGTAGCGGCGATTCAGCACGGCCTGCGTGCGGCGTTCCTCGATCGGTGCATCGTCGAGAAACGCGTATGGCTTGGCCGTGAGGATTTCCGCGGCGAGCGGTGACGGCGCGGGTAAATCACGGCTCACGAGCGCGATCTGCCCGCCTTCGATCCGGCGCAGCAACGCGAGCCACCCATCCGTGTCCATCGCTTCGTGCAAGCAGTCGTCGAGCGTCTGGTCGACGAGCGGATGACTCGGCAACTCGCGCTCGCCGGCAATGTTCTCGAGGCACGCAGCCTGATCGGGAAACACGGTCGCCAGCAGATCGTCACTGCGCATGCGCTGCAACGGCGGCGGCGTCTTGCGGCCGCCCGTGTAGCGCGGCAAGGCGAGCGCCGTCGTCGCGTTCCAGCGCCAACGCACGCCGAACAGCGGCGCGTCCAGCAGCGCCTGGACCAGCACGTGTTCGGCCGTCGTCGAGCGCAGATAGCGCCACACTTCGTCGAGCGCGAAGCTGTGCGCGCCCGTCAGCGACAGCACGATCGCATCTTCCGTCGCGGCCGCCTGCAATTCGAAATTGAACGTGCGGCAAAAGCGCTTGCGCAACGCGAGGCCCCACGCGCGGTTGACGCGGCTGCCGAACGGCGTGTGGATCACGAGCTGCGTGCCGCCCGATTCATCGAAAAAGCGCTCCATCACGAGCGTGTCTTGTGTCGGCAGCGCGCCGAGTGCCTGGCGCGCGCGCGCCAGATATTCGACGATCTGGCGTGCCGCCGCTTCAGGCAGATGAGTCTGTTCGATGAGCCACGTTATCGCGGGTTCGAGATCGAGCGCAACCGTGGCCGTTTGCTCGGCGACGGTCGCGATGCCGTCGTGCGACCCGGAAAATGCATCGGTATCCGAGGCAACGGATGACGTGGTCTTTGCAACGGCAAGCCGCCGCTCGATCTCCGAGCGCAGCCGCGCGACGCCCGCCGACAATTCATCGCTGCGTCCCGGCGCTTCGCCGAGCCAGAACGGAATGTTCGGCGGCTGGCCTTGCGCATCCTCGACGCGCACGCGGCCGCTTTCGACGCGCATGATCCGGTACGACGCATTGCCGAGCTGGAACACGTCGCCCGCAAGGCTTTCGACGGCGAAGTCTTCGTTGACCGTGCCGATGTTGAGCCCTTGCGGTTCGAGCACCACCGTGTAATCGGCATTCTCCGGAATGGTGCCGCCCGACGTGACCGCGTAGAGCTGCGCGCCGCGCCGTCCGCGCAAGGTGCCATTGACGGCATCGCGATGCACGTACGCCGCACGCGGACCGTGACGGCTGGTGTAGCCTTCGGCGAGCATGCGCAACACGGCGTCGTATTGCTCGCGTTCGAGCGCGGCATAGGGCGCGGCGTGACGGAAGCGTTCGAACAGCGCGTCCTCGCTCCATTCGGCGTTGCAGACCTCGGCGACGATCTGTTGCGCGAGCACGTCGAGCGGCGCGCGCGGAATGTGCAGCAGATCGAGTTCGCCGCGCCGCACGCAATCGAGCAGCGCCGCGCATTCGATCAGATCGTCGCGCGAAGCGGGGAACAGCCGGCCCTTCGGCATGCCGCCCACATGGTGGCCCGAACGCCCGACGCGTTGCAGAAACGGTGCGATCGCACGCGGCGAGCCCATCTGGCAGACCAGATCGACGTCGCCGATATCGATGCCCAGTTCCAGCGAAGCCGTTGCGATCAGCACGCGCAACTCGCCGCGCTTCAAACGCTGCTCCGCGTCCAGGCGATGTTCCTTCGCGAGGCTGCCGTGATGCGCGGCGACGGCGTCCTTGCCGAGACGCTCGGTCAGATGCCGTGCGACGCGCTCGGCCATGCGCCGCGTGTTGACGAACACGAGTGTGGTGCGGTGTAGCGCAACCAGTTCGGCGAGGCGGTTGTAGACGAGCTCCCACGCTTCGTTCGACATCACCGCTTCGAGCGGCACGGGTGGAATCTCCAGCGCGAGATCGCGCTCGCGCACATGGCCGACATCGACGACTGCGCAGTCGGCGGGTTCGTCGCTGTCCACACTCGCGCCGCCGACCAGAAAACGTGCGACGGCTTCGATCGGCTTCTGCGTCGCCGACAGGCCGATGCGCGGCAGGCGCCGGCCGCACAGCGCATCGAGCCGCTCCAGCGACAGCGCGAGATGGCTGCCGCGCTTGCCGCCTGCCATCGCGTGGATTTCATCGACGATCACCGTGCGCACCGTCGCGAGCATCTTGCGGCCCGAGGCCGAGCCGAGCAGCACATACAGCGATTCGGGCGTCGTGACGAGAATGTGCGGCGCGCGTTTTTTCAACGCGGCGCGTTCCTGTTGCGTCGTGTCGCCCGTGCGGACGGCAGTGCGGATCTCGGGCACGGGCAAGCCGCGTTCGGTCAGTTCGTTCGCAATGCCTTCGAGCGGCGCTTGCAGATTGACGCGAATATCGTTCGACAGCGCCTTGAGCGGCGATACGTAGACCACCAGCGTTTCGTCCGGCAATACGCCGCCGTGCGCCAGACCATCGCGCACGAGTTCGTCGAGCGCGGCGAGAAACGCGGTCAGCGTCTTGCCCGAACCGGTCGGCGCGGCGACGAGCGTGTGCCGGCCATTGCGGATCAACGGCCATGCAGCGACCTGGGCGTCCGTGGGAGCGGCAAAGGCCTTCTGGAACCAGCCTGCCACGGCCGGATGGAAATCGGCCAGCGGGTCGGCCGGCCTGATGGCGGCGGAAGAGGCGGAAGTCATGACGTGGAAGATGGGGGCGGGGCGCCGCATATCCAGTGCGCGGCACACCGGGCCTGTAAAAACGGTTAGACCCGTCCAGTCTCGCAGGTTTCGCAGGCGCGCGCCGAGGCGAACGCAGACGTGCCGATAATGCAACTACCGGTCGGTAACTTCTAACACGCACCGGCAGCGCCGCTACCGCATAAGCCGATGCGCGGCAATTCCGCCGGCCTGTAGAGCAGGGCGCCGATGCTACATCCGCCAGACGCCCGCATGCCCGAAAAAATACGCCCGTGTGCTGAATGAAACCGCGATGAAAGCCTCCTCGAAAAGCTGTCCGGCCATCCATGCCGCCTCGCGCCAGACGGCCTCGAAAGCGATGTCAACCCACCAGCAGCATCGCCACGCATTGAGTATCCTGATCGACCCAGCACCGCATCATCACCCATCTGGAGTCTCAAACCATGCGATACAACCAGCTTGGCCGTACTGGCGTTTTCGTGTCGGAACTGTGCCTCGGCACGATGACCTTCGGCGGCACGGGCGGCATCTGGCAACACATCGGCGATTTGCAGCAGAGCGACGCCGAACGTCTGATCGGCCGCGCGATCGATGCGGGCATCAATTTCATCGACACGGCCGACGTCTATTCGTCCGGCGTCTCCGAGCAGATCACCGGGCAGGCGCTGAAGAACCTGAAAGTGCCGCGCGACAGCGTGGTCGTCGCGACCAAAGTATTCGGCCAGACGGGCGACTCCGCGAACGCGCGCGGCGCATCGCGCTATCACATCATGGACGGCATCAAGGCGAGCCTGCAGCGCATGCAACTCGATCATGTCGATCTGTATCAGATCCACGGCTTCGATCCCGCCACGCCGATCGAGGAAACACTGCGCGCGCTCGACACGCTCGTGCAGCACGGCCACGTGCGCTATATCGGCGTATCGAACTGGGCCGCGTGGCAGATCGCGAAGGCGCTAGGTATTTCCGAGCGCCTGGGCCTCGCGCGCTTCGACACGCTGCAGGCGTATTACACGATCGCGGGCCGCGATCTCGAACGCGAACTGGTGCCGATGCTGCAAAGCGAAGGCCTCGGCCTGATGGTATGGAGTCCGCTGGCGGGCGGTTTGCTGAGCGGCAAATACAAGCGCGACCAGCAAGGGGAAGCAGGCAGCCGCCGCACGACATTCGACTTTCCGCCCGTGAATCGCGAGCGCGCGTTCGATTGCGTCGACGCAATGCGCGCGATCGCCGACGCGAAAGGTGTCTCGGTTGCGCAAGTTGCGCTGGCGTGGCTGCTGCATCAACGCGCGGTGATGAGCGTGATCGTCGGCGCGAAGCGGGTCGAACAACTCGACGACAACATCGCCGCGACGAAGGTTGAGTTGAGCGTGGAAGAACTCAGGAAGCTCGACGAGGTGAGCCGTCTGCCGTCCGAGTATCCGGGCTGGATGCTGGAGCGGCAGGGCGATCCGCGTCGTCAGCAGATCGCTGAAGCGCGCTTTGGGAACGTCGTGTGAACGAACGATGAACCGCGCGGCGTGCCAGTTCACGCCGCGCTGTCATTGCAGCATGAAAGTCTCGTACTCCAGCGAGTCGAGCTTGCGATCGAGCAGATAAAGACTCGCGAGCACGACGAGCAGCAGCGAACCCGCAAAGCCATAGCCGTAATATGCGGGGTTCAACGACAGCGTGATCGCCGTGAACACCACGTTCGAAGCGACGAACGTGCCCACCAGCGACAGCACGATCTTGCGCTTGTCGAGATAGAAGAACACATTGATCGTGCCCATGAACACGACCTGCATGCTGGCCGCGATCACGTCGATATACAGCAGCGGCAGATACAGCGTCGATATCTGCAGCCATTGCAGCAGGATCGTGCCCGCCGCGAATAGCATCATCGCGGCGATCGCCTGCACTTTCATGATCTCCCAGATGCCGTTGCGCAACGCTTCGACCATCGCATTGCGCATGCGCTCGATGTGCTGCAACGACGCGCCTTCGCGCACCGCATCGTAGAACGCGTCGTAGTATTCGACGAAGTCCGTCTCGATACGCATCAGAAACACGGCCATGCCCGGAATGATCGCGAGATAGGCGAGAAACACGGGGATGTCATAAATGATCGACGCGCGCAGCGGACCGATCACCGGTTGCCCCGTGCCGGGCGAATACCAGAACATGAACTTGTCGGCCCAGATGCCGAGGTTGTACAGAAAGCCCGTCAGCATCAGCGCCGGGTAACGGTACTGCCTGCGGAACATTTCGAACGAGATGAAATGATCGCTGCGATAGTCGCGATAGATTAGCGCGAGCAGGCCCGCCAGCAGCACGGTCTGTCCGATGACGAATCCCGACAGCAAGCCCGTCAGGCCGAAACGGTTCAGCGCGAGCGCCGCACCCGTCGTCACCGCGTAGCCAATGAAGAACACGACGATGATCGACATGTACTGCTTCATGCCCGACAGAAAGATCGTCGCGATCCAGATGTTGCCCATCACGACGAAGCCCGCGAGCATCAGCAGGCGATACGCAGCGGTCTGCTGCGGAAAGAGAAAGACGACGGCGAGCCCGCCCAGCAATGTGGAAGCGGCCGTGACGATGAACATCACCGCATGAAAATTCGGCAGCACGAGATCGCGCCGCTTCTCGAACAGGCGGTCGGATGTGAAGCGCGTGTACGCAAGCTGCAACGGCCCCGTCAACACGAGCGACAGCGAAATCAGATACGTGACCGACACCTGGAACTGCGTGATCAATCCCGTAGGCAACACGAACGGAATGCTGAGCACGCCGATCAGCAGAATGCCGACGATCGACAGCACCCACGGCCCCGCGCCGATCAGGCCAGCGTACGTGTAAGCCTGCATCAGCCCCAGCAGCGTATCGCGCCGGAGCATCTTGCGCAGTTCGAAACCAATGCCTGCCATGGTCGCGTGTTCCCTTTCAGTGGGGCATCTGCATCAGAAGACCGGCTTCCGATGCGGGTGGATCGGCAAGATCCGCCTGCGCGGTGAGCCGCGCATACAGATCGCGATACGAGCCGACCATCTGATCCTGCGTGTAATAGCGCTCGACGCGCGCAATGCCCGCTTGTTGCGCGGCATGCCAGTTGTCCTCGTCGAGCAGATCGAGCGCGGCTTCGGCAAGCGCGCGGGGATCGGCAATCTGCACGACGCGGCCCGCCGCGCCGAGCGCCGCGTCGTCGCCCTCCAGCCCGTAGATCAGCTGGCGGCACGAGCCGACATCCGTCGTGACGGACGGCACGCCCGCCGCGAAGCCTTCCAGCACGACGAGCGGCAGCGCCTCCGAAATCGAACTGAGCACCAGCACGCCGCATTTCGGCAGCAATTCGTCGATCTTCTGGAAGCCGAGGAATTTCACCTTGTCGTTCAGGCCCAGACTTTCCACCAAAGCATGGCATTCCGCCGCATACGACGGGTCCTCGTTTTCAGGGCCGGCTATCCACGCTTCGGCATCGGGCATGCGGCGCACCACGGTCAGCATCGCGCGGATGAAGGTCTTGATGTCCTTGATGGGCACGACGCGGCCGATCAGGCACAGCGTCTTCGGCACGCCGGGCGCGCGCTGCGCGCGCAGTGGCGCGAGCTTCGGCAGATTCACGCCGTTGGGAATGTTGGCGGTTTTCGCTTCGGGCGCGCCGTCCAGGATCTGGCGCTGGCGGTTGCCTTCGTAGAGCGCGATGATGTCTTCGGCGGCGTCGTAGCACACGTGCCCGAGCGTTTCGAAGAAGCGCACCCACAGGTCGCGGAAATAACCGATCTGCGACACGTCGCGCTCGAAGATGCTGCGGTTGTCGCGTATCCATTCGCTCTGGAACAGATCGATCTTGCGTTCCTTCGTATAGATGCCGTGCTCCGACACGAGCAAGGGCCGTGCATGCCGATAGCGCGCGAGCGCGCCGAGAAAGCCCGCATAACCCGTCGATACCGTATGGAACATCTTCACGCGCGGCAGGCCCTCGGCGATCTTCGCGAGCTGCCACAGCGGCTTGTGCATGATGCGCACGGTCCAGAAGTAATCGACGAACGACGGGTCCGTGCAGAACTGCCGGTACTGGTCGGTCAGATACTGCCAGGCTTCCTTCGAATAAAGGAACGCGTCTTCGCCCAATGCGCCGCCGGGGCGCAAGTCGTTCAGCATGTCCTTGAGCATGCGGCCCGCCGCGTGGCGCATCGCCGGGTTGCGCAAGGCGTCGTGCAGATGCGCGGAGCGCATGAACGCGGACGCGTCGCCGCGCTGTTTGTGCACCAGCGGCGGCGGCGCGAAATCGTACAGATAGTGGTTCTCCAGATGCACGACGTTGTCGGGCAGCGCGTACTGCATCTTCGGATAGTCTTGCGGACGGCTGCCGAGAAAGCACAGCGCGAACGAATACTCGGGAAACGCGCGGATGACCTGGTTGACCCAGCTCGACACGCCGCCGCTGACATACGGGAACGTGCCTTCGAGCAGCAGGGCGATATCGGCGGAATCCGCATGCGGCAGTGACGACGTTGGGGGTGAGAACATGAGGGCTGCCTCAGATAGAGCGAGGTTACGCGGCGCCCGGGCCGCGCGGCTTCCAGAAATCGAGAACGGCGGCCAGCGTCGGCGTCGCGGCGCGGTTGTCGATTTCGGCGAGCAGCTTGCGCACGCGCGAGAAATCGCGGCGCAGGTATGCCGTTTCGGCAAGCCAGGGCAACATGCGCTCGCGCGGAAAGCCGCAATCGATCGCCCGTTGCAGCATCGTGTCCGCGCCGTCGAGATCGCGCCGCGCGATGGCAAGACGGCCGCGCAGACGCCACAGCGCCGCGTCGTTCGGATCGTGTTCGAGCGCGGCAGCCGCGAAGCCGTCGGCCTGATCGGCGGCATTGCGGTACACGTCGCCCGTCACGAGGTTTTCGTAGATCAGCTCGCTATACAGTTGCGCGAGCGTCCTGTTCGCGTGCGCCCGCTCCGCATCGCTCAGTTCGGGATGCAGCTTCACATCGAGCTTCGGACGTTCGACCAGTATTTGCTGCGTGAGCGTTTTCTCGCGGTTGTCGAGAATGCCGTACGCGAGCAGGCGGATATCGTCGAGCGGATCGGCGAGCATGCCTTGCAGCAGCGGCGAGACGGTGCGCGCGGGCATCGTCTGCATCGCGAGCAAGGCGGTCATGCGGAACGACGTGCCCGCGTCCGCGTTCTGCAATTCCGCCTTCAGACGCGCGCCGCGTCCATACGACACCGTGCCGATCAGATTCGCGGCGAACTCGGGTTCCTCGACGGGCACGACAGGCAACTGCGCGCGTGGCCGCGGCAACGCGGCGGCAATCGCGAGCGCGCCGATCGAGCAGAGTATCCCGCCGACGGGCACCGCGAAGTTCATAAACCACAGCGACGCGAGCAGGCCCACGCGCGGCAGCCGGTAGCGCGCGGGCATCATTTCCGCGAGACCGAGCGACGTTGCGAGCGCGGCGCAGGCCTGAACGAGCAGGCACAGCAGCATCGTCTGCGTGTTCAGATGCGCGGCGGCGCGCAGCGTCGCGGCGTCGGTGTCGACCAGACCGCCGAGCCATTCAGCGGACGTGTCGGGCATGCCGCGTGTCGCGATCATGAAGACGGCGAACTGCAACGCCAACCCGAGCGCGACGAGCAGCACGCCAACGAAGGTGATGCGCGCGCCCGCACGAGGGCTTCGGCCGGTCGTGACGCCGTCAGAAGCGGACATCGCAGCGCTCCAGCAGGCGCCGCAACGCGGCGATGGGTTGGTCGGCGGCCACGGCCATCGAATGCACGGCGACGCGCGCCGCTTCGAAGTCGACGCCGTATTGCGCGCGCAGATTCTCTTCGATCCGCAGCAGATAGCCGTCGACGGCGCTGTCGCCCGACAGCGGCATCAGCGTGAGCACCACGCGATGCTGTTCGTCGCGCAACGGCCACTGCACATCGAGCGCGCGGCGCGTGCGCAGCACGTGTTCGTACAGCGTCGTGCTGCGTTCATCGTTATGAAACACGAGCGCGACGATCGACGATTGCACCTGCGTATCGTGTTTCAGATGCACGAGCCGCGCATAGTCGAGGGCGAAGGTGTGCGGGCAAGTGGGGAAGGCCGCCAGCGTCTCGCGTGTGATCACGGCGTGCTGCACGCCGTCCGCATAGAAGTTGCAGAGCACCAGCAGGAACTGCAGGTTGTCGCGCGTGAGGGCGAGAAACGGCATGCGCTCGACGGCGAGCACGCCGACAGGGTTCTTCTGCGCATCGATCAGCGGCACGACGGCGACATAGCGGCTAAGCGACAGGTCCTGGTTCGCTTTCGATTCGACATGCACCAGCGTGCGGGTTTCGAGCGCTTCGCGCACGAGGGGATCGTCGGGATCGAACGCCGCTGGCGCGCCGATCGACGCGCCAGCGGCAGCCGCAGGCTTGCCGCCGCGCCATGCGTGCACGCTCGCGCTTTCGATCTGGCACGCTTGCGCAGCCGCTTCGAGAAACGGTTGCGCGCCGCGCAGATCGACGACGCCTTGCTGCGCCTCAGTGGGTTCCTGATTGAGGATCACGGTACGCAGCCGCGCGAGCGAATCGCGCAGCGTGGCGGGACGTCCGAGCAGATCCTGTTCGAGCCGTTCATGCGAGATGCGCAACATGAACTGGTTGCGCGTCAGAATGGACAGGCGTTCGGCGAGATAGTCGTTGGCGATGCGGCCTTGCCGCAAGCGCGTGATCCAGATGTCGCCGAATTGCCCGCACAGCATCGTGATGACAAAACCGCCGAGAAAGAAGCTCACGGGAAAGAGCCGCATGTGCGGCGCAGCCATCAACGCATGGGCGAGCGAAACGGGCGCGGACGCGCCGCCGTGTTCAGGGTACAGCACATACCACGAGGCCAGCAGGATCAGCCCGGAAAACACGCCCGCAATCGACCCGTAGCGCAGCGCGATGACGAGCGGCACGATCCAGATCCAGCCAAAGCCGCTCTGGACCAACAGCGGATCGGCGTGGTCGAAGGCCCAGCAGATGGCAATCGCGATCAACGTCGCGACAATCGTTTCGAGCGCGGCGACCGTGCGGCGACGCGCGGAGCCGCGCGGCGGCGCGATCACGCGGGCCCACCAGGAGCCCGCGCCGACGCTTTGCGCCTGGCGTCGCCGGTGCCGCCCGCGCGGCGCCGCGTGTTCGTTAGCCTGCGTGTTCATGGCGTTCGCCTTTAATCGAAGCCAGCTTCGATGATAGTCGTGCGGAGCAGGGCATGCCTCACCGCGCGAGCGGCGACAGCAGATCGCGCTCCAGCTTCTGCGCGACGCCCGACACGGCATCGCGGCTCCAGCCGGTGCGGCTGCCCGTGCCCGTCCACACGACCTTGCCCGTCTGCACGTCGATCACCTCGAAAGTGAGGCCCACGGCCGGCTCGCCGTCCACGCCGACCTTATAGCGCCATTCGTTGACGGCACCTGTCAGCGCATAGCGCGCATTCTGCTGGCGCGCCCAGTTCAGCGCGTTCTGCTGCGCGTCCGGTTTCGCGGCATCGAACAGCGTTTCGTCGTCGGCGCTCGCCGGGTAGCGCGACAGATTCGTATAGCCGTACGACGCGAGCAGGCTCTGTGCAATCGACGCCGCACGCTGCCCCGCCTGCGGCGTCTCGGTGTTGTTCGCGACAGGCAGAATCGCGAGACTGTCGGTCTTCGCAATGGCGGGCGGCGCGCTGCGATCGACGACGGCGCAGCCCGCGAGCGTGAGCGCGATCAACGCCAACGCCGATGCAAACAACGCCGGCGCGCGCGCGCGAAGGTTCTTGCTGTGGTCCATGTCATTCTCCTCAAAGGCTCTTCAATACAGATACCGATAGCGCACGCCGACTTCCTTCACGGAAGTCGAATGATTCGACGAGACACCCTGATAGGCGCCGTACAGCAGCATCTGATCGTTGCCGAACACGCTGCCCGCCATGCCGAGTTCCGCCTGGCCCGACCAGCCCGCGCGCGAGTCGCGGATCGGGCCGCCCGCGAACATCGGCCGCCATCCCTTCGAATACTGCTCGGGCAGATCGTCGCCGAACGAAAACAGCAGGCCGCCTTGCGTGAAGGTCTGCGGCATGAAGGCGGCGGCCGTGAACGGCGTGTTCTGCGGCAGCAGCACGCGCAGCGCGTCGCCCGGTGCGCCCGTCGCGTTGTACTGGCCGTGTGCGAAGACGGCGCGGATCGTGTAGTCGGGATAATCCGCCTTGATCTTGTAGCCGAGGTTCGCTTCGACGAGGCTGCCGTTGCCGAGGTACGAGCGGTCCTGGCCATGAAAGCGCGTGTACTCGTAGCGTGCGCCGCCGAACCAGTGCGGATCGAGCCGGTAGATGAAGCCGAGCGTCGCGAGGTCCTTGGTGCCGCCCACGGTCAGTTGCGTCGATTCCGTCGCGGCCTGGTTGTAGCCGAGCGCATAGGTCAGCGTGAGGCGCTGCGTGACGTTGTACGTGCCTTCGACGCGCGCCGTCGTGAAGTCTTCGAGCGCATTGCGGCGGCCCAGCGTGACGTGCTCTTCGTCATATTGACCCTTGTGGCGATAGATCGCCTCGGCGAGCCTGTCGTGTTTCGGCGCGTAGGCGAGTTGCGAGCCGTCCACTGTCTGGTCGCGCTGCTGATAGCGAAACTGCAGGTTCTGCGAAGGCGTGAGGCGCACGCTGCCCGTCGCCGATTCCTCGGTGAAGCGCAGCGACCCCTGATCGACGTAACGGAATGCGCCCGCCAACGCCTGCGCATTGCTGAGCAGTTGCTCGCGTGCCATCGCCTGCATCACTTCGTCGTTGGGCTCGCGCGTGAGCGAGTCGACCGCGCTGGTTTGCGCGGCAGACGTGCGCCCCGTGAGCGCCTGCGCATCGACGCGGTTCTGCCGCGGAATCAGATCGGGCAGCGTGTCGAGCAGGCGCGACAGTTCGTTGACGTCGCCGTCGTTGATCGCGAGTTGCGCTTCGGCGTAGATGGGACGCTGGCTGTGGTCGATGTATTGCTGTTCCAGCCAGGCGCGCTCCATCTCGGACGCCTCTTCGTTCTGCGCCCAGGAAATGGCCGCCTCGCGCGCGATGGCCGAATAGAGGCGCTGCCGCTTGCGGATCTCGTCCTGCTTCGCGGGCGGCAGCTGGCCGATGTCGCCAAGCTCGGACGCAGCCGCCTGAGCGTCGCCCGCGCCGTTGCGATCGGCGCGCAGCAGGTCGATCAACACCGCGCGCGAGCGGTCGCCGCTCGCATACAGCTGCGTGAGCGCGACATAGCGGCCGCGCAGATCGTCCTGCCCGGCGTCGGGCAACGGCGCGTCTTGCGACGGATCGCGCCGGCGGCGCGCCAGTTCCAGCCAGACCTGCTTGCGCACGCGCCACGCTTCATCGACGCGGCCGTTGAGTTCCAGTGCGTCCGCGAACGTGAGACGCCACAATGCGCTGTGCCGTGCTTGCGCGGCCTGCTTGTGCAGATAATGCAGCGCCTTGCGCCCATCGCCGAGCCGCAACCAGGCTGCGCCGTACGCGGGCCATAGCTGCGGATCGTTCTCCGCGTCGCCTGCGTAACGCCGCAGTGCCGCGAGCAGGGCGGCATCCGTGCCGCGCTCGTTCAGCACCCAGATGTGGGCCGCGCGCGCTTCCGGGTTGTTCGGATCGAGCGCGGCGGCGCGTTCGATGTCGCGCAGCGCGGCATCGTTGGCGCCTGTTTGCCGTTCGTATTCGGCGCGTGCGAGCAGGAACGTGGCCGACTGCCCGGCCGCATCGAGTTGCGCAGGCGTGAGGGAGGCGAGCAGGATACCGATGCGGCCCCACGCATGCGCGCGCTGATAGCCATACAACGCTTCCGACAGCATGCGCGGCGGGCCGCCATGACGATACGCATATTCCGCGAGACGGCCCGCGTCGAGCGGCGACGCGTTGAAGAAGTTCGTCATCGTCTCGTAGTCTTGCGGGCCGGCCTTGCCGCCCGCGATCAACTGGCGATAACCGAGCCGCGCATCGCGCGTGTTTTGATTGGAGTCGGCGAGCAGTGCGTAGAAGCGCCAGAATTCGTCATTCGATGCAGACGCACCGCGCTTCGCTTCGTTCATCGCGGCGAGCGCGGCGTCGAACTGCGTGCGCGTATAGAGCATCGTGCCGATCTTCAATCCGTAGGCTGCGTTTGGCCCATATTCGCGTTCGAGATCGCGCCACATGCGTAGCGCAAGATCGTCGTCGCCCTTGCGTTCGGCGACTTGCGCGTAGCGTTCCATTGCCTGGCGGCGCAACGGGCCATTGAAGCGCGTGCGTAGAAAGCTCAACGCGGCATCGGGATCGGCGATGCGTTCGTACGAGAAGACGACGGCATCGAGCAGCTTCAGATTTTCCGGTTGCTGGCCAGCCTGATGCAGCGTGACGGCGAGCATGGCGGCGTTGTCGTTGAGCCCGGGCGCGAGACGCGCGATCTTTTTCCAGTCGTCTTCGGTGCCGCGCATCTTCGCGATCGCGAGGTAGTTGGCGAGCGCAACGTCCTGACGCCGGTTCCATTCGGCCACCTGCGCGAGACGCTCGCGCCATGGAATCGACTGCGGATCGCGGTCGACGGCCGTTTGCGCGATGCGCTGCGCGTTCGCGACATCACCGTTCGCGAGGAACACGCGATACGCGAGTTCATAGTCGGCCGCGGTGGCGTCGCTCGCGGGCGCTGTCGTGGCAATGCGTACCACGCGGGCGGTGGTTTGCGTGCCGGACGCGTCCTTGAGCGCATGGCGCAGCGCTGCGCCGCGCGACGCGTGCGGACGATACCACGCCGCGCGCAGCCATACGCCGCGCGCCGTGCGATGCTCGACCGTGCCCGGGTCCGTCGCGCGCCTGGGCACGAACGACACCCGCCGCGAACGCGCCGGCTCATGATCCAGCGCGGACATCTTCATCAATCGCTTCACGTACTTCGAAGCGAGATCGGGACGCCCCGCAGCCAGTGCGAGATTGGCGAGCAAGCGCAGCGTTTCAGGATCGTCGGCGAGATCGCCGATGTGCTGGTCGGCCGCCTGCATCGTCGCGGGCATGTCGTTGCCCGATTGCAGCGCGCGCAAACCGGCGATGAACGCGGCGCGCTTCTCATCGCGCGTGGTGGCCTGCGCTTGTACCGCGAACCACGCCTCGGCGGCTGCGCGATGCTGCCGGTTGCCCAACTGTGTTTGCGCGAGCTCGGCCAGCCACCTGCTCGCGTGCTCCCGATCGGACTGCGCGAGCAGCGTGTAGTAGCGTGCGGCGAGCGCGTTGTCGTTCAGCCCGCGCGCCTGCTGCGCAAGCATCTTCAATTGCTCGTTGTCCCACCTGTAGTCGAGCGCTTCGCGCAGCAGTGCATCGAGTTCGGCAAGGCGCGCGGACCGCGCCGGGTCATTCGGTTTCAACGAATACAGCCGCTGCTGCGCGAGCGACAAGCGAATGGCCAACGCGCTTTGCCGCGCGTTCGGGTCGTTGGAATGCGACAGACGGTCGAGGATGCGCGTCGCATCCGAGATACGCTGCCCCTTCAGATATTCACGCGTGAGTTCGGAGAGCACTTCCGCGTTGTTCGGATCGACGCGCAGCCATGCTTCCAGATAGGCGATCGTGAGACTGTCGACATTCGCGCCTTCGAGCAGCCGCGATTCGATCCTCTCGCGCGGAAAGGCGAGCGCGAGCATCACGCCGACCAGCAGGCCGAGCACGAGGATCACAGCGGGCGAAAAGAGCCGCTGCCGCTCAGGTGTCGCAGGCGACGTCGACATGCAATTGGCGATAGTCGTTGGTGGAACCGGTCACGGCACGCTTCGTCACGCGGCATGCGCCCGCGTTGGCGACGCGGAACATCGGCGCGACGTGCGAGCGCAGATCGAACGAAAAGCCGTTGCGCGTGCTCACGAAGTGGTCGAGCATGCCGTTGGCTTCGGCGAGATAGGGCACAGGGCGCGCTGCGGACTGGTCGATCACGGCGAAACGTGCAATGCCGTCGCCCGTCAGGTGCACATAGGTGCCGCCCGGTCCCGGCAGATAGCCTGCGACACCTGTTGCATTCGACATGTCGGGCACCTTGCCGGCGGGAAGCCGCACGGTGCGCAGATTCGCCTCGTTGCGCACGACCCAGACGTTGCTGCCCGGCTCCTGATAGATGCTGGTGTCGAGCCAGTCGAGCACCTTGCGCGCGTATTCGGAGGTGAAGACGGGAGTGACGGGTTGCCTGAGCACGGTATCGAAGATCTGCCTCAGCGCTTTCATCGACGCGTACTTCGTGCCCGTGAACATGTGGTAGTAGATGTCCATTGGCTTGAAGCGGATTGGCTTGTCCGTCATCGCGAACGTTTCGAGCACGCGAGAAAAGCCATAGAACGGCCCATGCCAGAGGTCCGTGTACGGCTCTTCGTTCTGATTGGGCGCGAAGATCTGGTAGTAGCCGTTCTTCATTACGCCAAGCGGCGCAATCGCGGCCCAGCTCGGAAAGCTCTTCGTGATCAGCGTATCGCCGCCGTTCAGGTTCAGCACGCCCGCTTCGTACGCCGCCTTGAGAACGGGCGAGGGCACCTGGCAATCGCCGCTCCACAGGACCATGCGCACGGGCTTCGACGCGGGCGCGACATTGCGGTCGATATAGTCGATCGAGCCTTTGATCTCGCGGTCGATATTGAACCGGTAGCCGGGAATGTCGATGGACAGGCCGCTGCTGTTCGTCTGGCTGCCGCCTTCGGCCGGCGTATCGCCGGAGTCGGCGACACCGAGCCCGGTGACCCGCATCCATCGAAGCGGGTGCGTATAGGTATGCGTCGCGACTTCGACATTCGGTAATTCGAAGATCCGTCTGCCGATCGTGCGCAGGTGCGGCGCGAAGCTTTTGAACGGGCCTTCGTCGCTCACCTCGCCTTCGATCAGCGAGACGGTGGTGGGCATGCCGGAATCGCGCAACAGCGCATACAGCATGTCGCCCGAGTATTGCGGCGTGACGTCGGTGTTGGCCGGCGTGGAGGTGGTGTACTCAGCGCGCGAGGCGAACCCGTCGCCGTCGATATGCGACATCAGCAGGCGCCGCCCGTTTTCCGTCGTCGTGTCCGGCACAGGCATGTCGTTGTTCAGGCGCAAGGCAGTGCGTAGAAATTCGACAGGTTGCGCGACCCAGCGCGCCTGATTGACGGCATCCAGCTGGTACACGCCGAAGGGGCGCATCGCATAGCCGCCCCAAGGCGTGATGCCTGCACCGTCGATCACGAAGCCGCCCGAGCGCAGCCGCAGCAGTGAACGGCTATGCGGCCCGACACGGACGGGCGTGAAATCCCGGGCAAGCGGATGCGGCTTCATTTCGAAGCCCATCAGCTTCGGATCGTAGGATTCGACGTCGAGCTTGCCGTTGGACGGCGCGCCTGCCACCGTTTCGAGATCGAGTTTGTTCGCGAGATCGGCGTCCATCTGCGTGCCGAAAGTCGTGAATACGGCAACGGGAATCTTCGCGTCGATCTGCGCCATGAGCCAGTCGCGATACGCCTTGCTGTTCGGCACCGGGTTTTCGAGCCACAGCACGATGCCCGCATAGCGGTCGCGCAGATCGCCTTCGGGCATGGGGTCGCGCGCATCGCGATAGTCGATCCGGTAGCCCAGATAGTTGAGCGGCGTGGCCAGAAAGCGCACGCCGGGCGACACGTTCAGGTCCGTGTGCAGCGGCGGGTCCTGGATCACCAGAATGCGACGCTTGACGGGTTCGACCGCGCCGACGCCCATCGTCGCCAGCGCGCCGTCTGTTACGTAAGGCACGATGCCTTGCGCCCTGATCTTCGCGACGGTGTCCTGCTGGCAGGCGCGATCGGCGGGCGCGCAGTAGTCGATCGAGATGACGGGAAGGTGATATTGCTCGCGTATTGTCCGCGCCTGTCCGAGCAGCCATGCGCGGTCCGCTTCGGAGACTGCCGTATAGCGCTGCTGCGCCTGATCCCAGCCGCGATACAGCGACTCGAACGCAACCGCGTACACGAGGTCGTGCACCTGCGGGAGAATCTCGAAGCCGCGATTGAAGATCAGTTTTGCAGCGGGATAGCGCGCCTTGATCGCGCGGATCACATTGGCCAGCCCTTGCGTCTGCCGTGCGCGTGCTTCGTCGGTCTTCGCGACGAGTTGCCACGAATCCATCGTGTCGAGAAAGAAGCCGCGATAGCCTTTGTCCCAAAGCGGTTTGATGACATGATCGACAAAGAACGCGGGCCATTCGGGCTGGCTTTGATCGATCACGCGAGATGCCCACGCTTCATTGCTTCCCGCCAGCCAGTTCTTCGGCAGATCGGCGTAATAGCTGCGCGAGGGCAGCACTTCGCCGACGCTCGCATAAGCGAACCACGTGGTATGCGGCAAGCGATGCGCAAGCGGATCGAAGCCGCTTTCAGGTTCGATGACGGCTGCGTCGAATGCAGAAAGCATTTCGACGGGCGGTGACTTGCCGTAATAGAGCGCAAATGACGGTTGCGTGACAGACGGGGTAGTGTCGTCGGCAAAGGCGGAATGAACGGACAATGCCAATGCAACGACAAGCAGACCTGGCATGCGAATTTGCTGCAGGCGGACGGTTCGGATCGCCTGGCACACTCGCGCGAATGCGAAAATGATTTTTCTCAAATAATGATGCGATTCGCTTAACGTCATTGACAGAGAGCTGTTCTGCTAATCTGAACGGGCAGATTGATGTTGTGACGTCTTGTTCTCATCAATTGCGTCAGCGGCTATCATAGACAACATTC
Source organism: Paraburkholderia sp. XV (assembly GCF_020177535.1). Lineage (NCBI taxonomy): Bacteria > Pseudomonadati > Pseudomonadota > Betaproteobacteria > Burkholderiales > Burkholderiaceae > Paraburkholderia > Paraburkholderia sp. XV. The sequence continues at coordinate 19,303 of NZ_JAGUUD010000084.1, forward strand.
AGGTGTCCGCCTAGCCTCGTTCTTGCTTGAAAGCGCCCGCTGTTGCGGATACGGCGCGTGTTCAAAAAGTGACGCGCTTTTGTATTCGTGAAGCATAGGGGTTTATGCTGAGGCGAATAAAACGCTTAAAGCTATTTTGAGTGGAATTAGCGATCCGGTTTTCGGATACGGTGATACCAGTTCATCAGCGGCGTTGCGCTTATGCCATGCACGATGACGGAAGAAGTGATGACGGCGAGTGTCAACGGCACGAGGGGCAGGAGGTCTTGCATGTGACGTTGCTGCATCGACTCCAGGGCGAGCGCGAGATAGTAGAAAGACCCGATGCCGCGTATGCCGAACCAGCTCATCAAGCGGCGCTGCGCATGCGCGGCACTCGACCCGAGCAATGACGCTTCGACGGCGATGGGCCGCACCACGATAAAGAGCGCCACGATCAGCACCACGCTGTGCCACGTGAAGAGCGATGCGCCAGAAGTCGCGAGCACATTGCCGACGATCATCATCACCGCGACTTCGGCAATGCGTTCCAGTTCAATGGTGAAACCGAGCACCGATTCGGCCATGAAGGCATGGGCCTTTTGCGGATCGGAGGCCGTCGCGCCCACATCTTCCGAATCGACCGTGCCGATCGCTTCGCGCGCCGACCGGCCGCCGCTCGCGCGATGCTCGACGCTGCGCATCGCAACGCCCGCGGCAAAGACGGCAACGAAACCATTGCAATGCACGAGCAGGGCGGCGCCGTAAGCGAGTCCGATCAGCCCAAGCGCAAAGAAGCCTTCGAGGCCGAGTGCCTGTGCGTGCCGCGTGCGTAACCATGCGACCGACCGGGTGGTTACCCAGCCGAGTAATCCGCCCGTCACGAGGCCGCCCGGAATCCCCGCGATTGCTTCGAATGCGATGCGCCAGCCGCTCACGTCGTCGCCGCGCGCCGGGCCGGATGCGCATAGGGCGAGCCCCAGTAGCACGAACGGCAACGCGATGCCGTCGTTGAGTCCGCCTTCGCCCGATAGCGAAAAGCGCAGCAAGTCCAGATCGTCGGAATCCTGGACGCCGACGTCATGCGCGAGCACGGGGTCGGTCGGTGCAAGCATGGCCGCGAGCAGTAACGACGGACCCCAGGCGAGATCGAGCAGCAGTACGCCGACCAGCGTGAGCAGCGGTATCGTCAACACCATCGCGACGAAGCCGAGCCGCAGCGGCAAGGTCCACATGGGCGCAAGGAGCGGCAGTCGCAGACGCAGTCCGATCGCGAACAGCGATACGAGCAGGGCGACTTCCGTGATGGGGCGCAGTATGTGCGCGTCGCGGGCGAGATCGAGTTGCAGCAGGCCGAGTCCGGACGGCCCGAGCGCGTAGCCGATGACGAGGTAGAGCATCGCCGCCGACAGCGGCAGGCGCTTGAACGTCGTGGCGGCGACGCCCATGAAGATCAGCACGCCGCCGACGATCAGATACCACCACACAGTCTCGTCGTGCATCAGCGGATGGCGCGCGACGCATTCATGGCGCGCGGCCGAACGCTTCGCGCAGCTTGCGTTTGGCCTGCTCCAGCGTGCTCTTGCGCGATTTGGGCAGGTTGCGGCCTGCGCGGTTGATATAGAAGTTCAGCATCGACATCGCGGACTGATACGGCGTGCCTTTGCGCCGTTTGCTATGCGTCGACGAGCCTTTCAGCGATTGCGCGATTTCATCGGCAGTCCCGGTTTTGAAGATGTCCTTTTCGATGTCCATCGCGTCGCTGGTTTCCATCACGTGGTGCGACCAGTACTTCGAGTTCTTCCCCGAGCGGCCCGATGCCGCCGTTCGCGCGCGGTGCGCAGCCTTCGCCTGAGAGTGACGCTGGCGCGGCGGACGGCCGCCGCGGGCGCGCGTCGACGCGTGCGCCACGGTCGCTTTCTTCGCGCGGGATGTCCCGCTGCGTTTGCTGGTGGTAGCCATGATGTTCCCTATAAATGGAATCCGCCCGCCAGGCTGGCATCGCGTAGCGAGCGGACGGCGCTGCGTTCGGTCGTGTCGACGCAGGCTGGCGGGCTCTATAGCTTCACGCCGCCCGCTTCGGGCGCATCCGACGAGCCGGGCGCGACGTCGCCGACGCCGAACTCATCGTCTCTGCCGCCGCCTCTGCCCCAATAGGGTTCGCGTCCGTAGTATTGATGGATCGAGGTGGCCCATGTGGAATCGGCCATCGACGGCCAATGATCCTTGTCGAAGCCTGGCGCGTTCTTCACGCTTTCCGTCGGCATGTCGAGCAGGAAGCACTCGCGGTCCACGTCGAGCGTGAGCGCGCTCCATGGGATCGCAAGCAGCTTGTCGCCGATGCCGAGAAACCCGCCGCTCGACAACACCGCGTAGGCGATGCGCCCCGAGCGGACGTCGAGCATGATGTCCTTAATCTTGCCGATGTCGTCGCCGTCGGCGCTCAATACCTTGTCGCCGTCCAGCGTATCGGCGGCCATCACTTCGGGGCCCGGCCCGCGGCTTCTGCCGCGACTCGTGCCGACGATATCCGCGCCACCTCGTGTCTGGTTCTGCAATGTCATGATGGTTCTCCCTGTGTTGGTCCGTATGAAGCATGCGTACAGCCGCTATCGAGCAACCGCTATTCCGCTCAACCGTCTTCGCCTACTTCGACGGGATCGGGCAAGTCGGGCAGATCTTTCGACGTGTCGGGCGGTTCCGGTTCGCCGCGCGGCGCATGGTTGTCCGGGCGGGCCGTCGAGTTGTCGGGAGAAGTCGGGTCGCGGGTCATGTTGGCGCTCCTGTCCATGAGGATGTTCATGACAGAAGCGGTGCACGTGGCGTGCCACGCGGCACGCCTTGCAGTGTCGGACGAATGCGAACGGCCTTGAGTACTCAGGGACGTATTCAGGGACGCGCGGCGATCTCGTCGAGATGTTCGAGCAGATCGGCAGGGTCTTCGTAGACGCGCAGCGCGCCCGCACGTTCAAGTTCTTCCTGGCCGTAGCCGCCCGACAGCAGGCCCACGCCCAGCGCGCGGCAGCGGCGGGCGGCCAGCATGTCCCAGATGCTGTCGCCGACCACGACGGCGTGCTCGATCTGCACCTTCAACCGCTGCGCCGCGGCGACGAACAGGTCGGGATCGGGCTTCGCGTATTTGACGTCGTCGCGCGTGACGACGACCGTCTTCGACGGATCGACGCCGAGCGCTTCGAGATTGACGGCCGCCGTTTCCATGCGGCCGCTGGTCGCGATCGCCCACGGCGTACCGCTTTCCGTCAGCGCGGCCAGCAGCGCCTGCGCGCCGGGCAGCGGACGCACTTGTGCATGCAGTTGTCTGTAAGCGCGAGCATGCGCGCGCCGCAAGCTCTCGACACGCTCCGTGCTCATGTCGCCGCCCGTCTCGCGCAACAGTTGATTCGTAAAGAGCCCGCCGCTCATGCCGATCTTGCGATGAATGCGCCACACGGACAACTCGATGCCTTCTTCGTCGAGCGCTTCCTTCCATGCGAGCACATGCTGATACACGCTGTCGACGAGCGTGCCGTCGAGGTCGAACAGAAAAGATGTCGAAATACGCATGAAGTGTTCTCCTTGGGCTGAATGGCATGCAACGCAACCACCATATTGCGCCATTTAACGCACGAAAGATTTACGTCCTCTTTGTAATTATCAGACGCAGCGAGTCCATGCGTGCGTCGCCGCGATATCCGGCCGTGCATGAAAGGCCGCTGCGAAGTGGCGTTTTCAGGCCGCCAGACGGCGACGCGCGCGCTTCGCAGGGCACACCGCTTGCTCGACCGGATGGTGACAGTTACAGGATTTTCGCGGTCGTCAGCCGCTTTCATTTCCACTCAAAGGGGTACCAGATGAAGACCAGAACGACATGGATCGTGGCGGCATTGCTCGCATTGTCGGGAAGCGCTTTTGCACAGGGCGGCGGCACGGGCAATGGCGGCGGTGCGGCGGGCGGCGGCGGCAACGGCGCCGGAATGAGTTCGTCGGATCAGACGGGCGCCGGGATGGCGGCGTCGGGCACGCATGCGTCGTCGAAGATGCACCACAAGAAGTCGACCTCGCACACGAAGCCCGCCACGGATACTACCAATATGCCGGGCGCCGACGCGAGCAGCGATACGAAGGGGCAGTAATCTCACCGACATGTCCGGCGCGAAGTCGGCGCCGGAACTGCAACGCAGACAGGAGAAACCATGACGAAGGCAGCTTTGAAGCATCTGTTGCTCGTGCTTGCCGTCGTGTCGATGTCACTCGGCGCGGGCTGCAAGAAGGCGGACAACAGCACCACCGACACGGCCGCGGGCGCCAGCGCGCCGGCCGCAACGGATAGCGCCATGGGCGCGAGCGGCGCCGCGGCGGCGTCGGGCGCAAGCCACTAGCACGGCGCTCGCGACGCGCGGCGCGGGGCAAGATGGCCGTGCAACCGCGCGTCGAGGGATGGATTCGACGCTGTGCTGCTTCATTGAGGACTTGAAGCACGCGGCACAACGGCGGCACGTAGCGATCCGCAGCGCGGACGGAGCCCGCAACCGCGTTCCGTTCGACCGGCGATCCGATTTTGCGCGGCACGGCGATCGGCCGACGCAACACACACGACGCCGCATGTGGAGGTAATGCGATGCGATCGAGGATTCACTATCAGAGCAACATCTGCGGCGGCGATTTTCAGCACGTTAAGGATTGCTTCCATGAGTGGAAGCAGCAGCCGCTCGTGTACCGGATGAGCCAGCATATGTTCGAGGGCAAGCGCGAAGTGCGGCCACTGGGTGGCGATTGCGTATTCGAAGATGCGGAGGTCGCGCAGCGTACGCTCGCGAATACGTGCGGACCCGGCGATAGCTATGCGCTCGCCGCGCAGATCCACAGCGCAGAACGCGACATGTGGCTGGTCATGGCGGCGTACGAGGAGTAAGGCGGCAAGGCAACCCGGGGATCAGGCGGTAGGGTCGGCGCGCCTGCGTGCGTTTGCCCGCTTGCGCAGTGCGCTCGACCTGGTGAGCAGCGTTGCGAGTCGCGCGCTTTCGACATCCACTGACGCAGACGTCTTGCCGCCCTTGCGCGCGCCGCGGCGTGCCAACCGCGCGCGCTTTTCGAGCTGGGCGAGCAATGCGGCGAATGCCGCTTCGTCGACCTTCATGTGACGCTTTGTGCGCTGTGGCAGCAGGCTCTGCAATTCGCCTGCTTCAAAGGCCGCGATCACCTCCGGGTGGATATAGCAGCGTTTGCAGACAGCAGGTGTGTTGCGCAATAGCATGGCCACTTCTTTCACGGTCGCGACGACGTGACGGCGCGTGTCGGCGGCGCTTTCGCACACCAGCTGGCGCAGCGCCGCCATCGCATACACGCTGCCTGCCCACGTGCGATAGTCTTTCGCCGAAAAGTCCGCGCTGCTGATATCGCGCAGATACGCATTGATGTCGGCCGAGCCGATCGTATGGCGGGCGCCGTCGTCGTCGATGTACTGGAAGAGGTCGTGGCCCGGCAACTCCGCGCACTTTCGCACGATGCGCTTGACACGCGCATCGTCGACGCTCACGTCGTGCTCGATGCCGCTTTTTCCCGCAAAACGGAAGCGCACTTCGCCCGCGCGAATCTTGACGTGCTTCTTGCGCAGCGTGGTGAGCCCATAGGACTGGTTGTCGCGTGCATATTCGACGCTCCCGATCCGGATCAGCGTCGTATCGAGCAGATGCACGACGGCCGCGATCACCTTCTCGCGCGGCATGCCGTCACGCGCGAGATCGCGTGCGACTCGCGCGCGGATCTTCGGCAGCGCGTGCCCGAACGCGGCCATGCGGCCGAACTTGTCGGCGTCGCGCGTTTCGCGCCATTGCGGGTGATAGCGGTACTGCTTGCGGCCCCGCGCATCGCGGCCCGTTGCCTGGATGTGGCCGCGCGGGTCGGGGCAGATCCACACATCGGTATAGGCGGGCGGTATCGCGAGCGCATTGATACGCGCAATCTGCGATTCGTCGTCGATGCGTTTGCCGTCCAGATCGAAATAGACGAACGCGTTTCTGAGCTTTTTGCGCGTGTAGCCGGGGCGCGTGTCGTCCGCGTGCCGCAGTCCCGCGGGCATCGGGGTGGAAAGTCCTTTGGCGATCGCATCGATCGCGTTGCGTGTCATCGTTTTCATTCGCGGGTTTCCGGTCTTCGGTGACGGACATGCATTCACGCGCTAGCTCCGTGCAATAGCAATGCCTGAACCGTCGTCCTGGTCGCCGAAGAGCGTGGCGAGCGTTGGGCATCGAACTTGCTCGCCCTATATGTACGAGCGTGGATTTGCTCATACACAGACTACGAAAGGAGGACGTACACATGGCTAGCACGCTAGCGGGATGCAAGGTTGCGGTATTGGCCCTGGACGGATTCGAACAGGCCGAGCTGATCGAACCGCGTCGCGCGCTCACGGAAGCGGGCGCGACCGTGCACGTAATTTCTGCCACGGCGGGGAAGATCCAGGGCTTCAGGCATGTGGACAAAGCCGACAGCGTCGACGTCGATACGACGTTCGACAAGGCCGCGCCGAACGATTACGACGCAGTCGTTCTGCCGGGCGGCGTTGTCAATGGCGATGCGATCCGTCTGCTGCCGCAGGCACAGGCATTCGTCAAGGCGGCCGACCAGGCAAGGAAGCCGATCGCCGTGATCTGCCATGGCACGTGGCTGCCTGTGTCGGCGGGGCTGATCAAGGGCCGCACGGTGACGAGCTGGCCGAGCCTTCAGGACGATATCCGCAACGCGGGCGGCACATGGGTCGACAAGGAAGTGGTCGAGGACGGCAACTTCATCACGAGCCGCAAGCCCGACGATCTTCCCGCGTTCAATAAAACGCTGATCGCGCAACTGTTGAAGAAGAGAGCGGCCTGAGTTGCACGGGGCGCGCTGGTATCAATCGGAGAGACGCATGATGATTCGCCCATTCAGCTCATTCGTTCGAGCCCTCGCCGTGCCCGCCGTGCTCGCGCTCGGCGTTGCGACAGGCTGGCCTGCCAGTGCCGACACGAAGCTTTCGCCGGGCGACACGCAGTTTGTTCAGGACGCGTCGCAGGCGGGGGCGACGGAGATCGCGGCGAGCAAGCTCGCGCTGACGAATTCGTCCAATCCGCAGGTGAAGAAGTTCGCGCAGCAAATGATCGCGGATCACACGAAGCTTGCCCGCAGCCTCGATGTGCTCGCGACGCAGAAGGGGTTGAGCGCATCGCCCGGCGCGGATTCCGCGCTGGTCGGCAAGCTGCAAGGGCTGAAGGGCGAAGGTTTCGACAAGGCTTATATCGACGAGGTCGCCGTGGGCGGCCATCAGAAAGCGGTCGAACTGTTCCAGAAGGAAAGCGAAAGCGGCGCGGACCCGCAACTGAAGGGAGCGGCGACCCGCGCGCTCCCGACCATTCGTCACCATCTCGCGATGGCACAGCAACTCGCCAATGCGCGCAAGGCTTCGTCATGAACGGGATCGTCAAGGTGTTCATGCCGCGTGCGGCGTACGAGGACTCTCTCATGCACATCACATTCCCCGATGATGCCCCCGTGTTCGATGGGTCGAGCCTGACCGTGCGCTTCAACGCATGCGTCGATGGCGAGCCGGTCACCTGCGCGATTTCGGCGGAGGCGCTCGAAGATCATTTCGGCGCGGACTCGCCGCTCGAAGATGCGCTGATCGGCGCGTACGAGCGCGGCCGCGCGCGTATCCGTTCCGTGTGCGCGGAAGCCCTCGATCAGAATGGCGGCGATAGCGTCATTCTGCACAGCGGCCTGTTCCGCGTCGAAGGGATGGAGTCGGACCGCCGGCTGAAGACATAAGCGGATGCGCAAAAAAGGCGGCTGCCGCGAAGCATCCGGCAGTCACCCGCCTGACCCTCATCAAACCCAGAGCTTGCCGGTGCCTGGCGCTGTGTTCGGCGTATCGACGCCGCGGGCCCGGCGATCGTTGCTATCGATGGAACGACGCTCGCTCCGCGTTTCGCACGCTGCCCGCAGCGTCCCGCTGCGCGATGGGTCGCAAGCCTGCATGTGGGCGGTGTGTGGCGCTGTCTGCGCCGGTACGTCGGCCTGACTGGCCGACAGCGTATGTGCGCGTATCTGCGCAACGGTGGCCGCCGTGGCAATAGCCACGAACAGCAGGCATTCCGTGCTCCTGATCTTCATGGTGAAGTTCTCTCTTGTCGATGACTGGCCCGCGCTGTGTGTCAACTGCGATGCCAACTGCGATGTCAACTGCGATGTCAACTGCGCTTTCTCAGAGCTTTGCGCGGTGCGTGCGGGTCCGGCAGGATGGTCGAGCAATATCCGTGCCCTTTTTGCCGTGCGTGCGCGGGGCTGCGTTTGCGGTCGCAAGCACGTAGTGGCGGCATTCGGGCTGGAAGCAATTACTCGCCACAATGGCAAAGACGACATGCATGTCTGGAGGCTGGGCATGACGAGTGCGTAATAGCAGGCACTCACGCATAACGGAAAGGAGCAACGTATGGCGACGAATGTCATTGCCGTGCTGAATGATCTGATCGAGACGTCGAAGGATGGCGAGCGCGGCTTCATGAAAGCCGCTGAGGACGCGACTCACGCGAGCGTCAAGGACGCGCTGCTCGAGAGCGCGGACCGGTGCACGCAGGGTGCGCGCGAACTGCAGGATCTCGTGTTGAGGCTGGGCGGCAAACCGGAGGGCGGCGGCAGCGTTGCGGGGGCATTGCATCGCGGGTGGCTCGATGTGAAATCGGCCATGGGCAGTCGCGCGGATCACGCAATTCTCGCCGATTGCGAAAAGGGCGAGGACGCTGCCAAAAAGCGCTTTCACGACGCGCTCGAAAAAGATCTGCCGGCAGACGTGCGCGCCGTCGTCGAGCGGTTATATCACGGTGTGCTGCAAAACCATGACCGCATTCGCGCGATGCGCGATCAGTACGCGGCGATGAAAGCCTGAGTACAACAGCAAAGAAAAAGAGGCCGCCCCATCAAGGGCGGCCTCTGGCACATCAACGCTTCAACGCGAGCGCGTTCAGCGCCCGCAAGCGTCGAGCGCTTAATCGGCTGCGATCTTCAGATGGTTCTTCACACCCTTCACGCCGGATACGTTTTGCACGACTTCCTGCGCCGCGCTCTTGTCCTCAGCCGACGGCACCGAGCCCGACAGCCAGACGATGCCCTTGCGGGTCTTTACGTGAATGTGCGTGGACTTCACGTTCTTCGCGCCGAGCAGTTCGGCCTTGACCTTGGTGGTCACCGTGCCGTCGTCGATATGCTGGCCGACGCTTTCGGAAGTGGCGGGCGGCGCGGAGGCCGTCGTTTGCGCCGTCGCGTTCAGTGCGAATGCAACGCATGCGATGCTGCCTGCGGCCTTGAGGAACTGGATGGTTTTCATGGTTTCTCCTTCTCGGTTGATGATCAGGGTTGCGGTCCTGTTGTCCGTGCGATCGATCGCGGCTCGTCGCCGCCGATGACCCGACCAAAGAACACTGCCGCCGCGGTTCCGTCTGGTCCGTCGCCGACACAGGACGCGCCGCGTTTCTTTCCTGCTCGGTGGCGCGTCCCTGAGCGACGGTCAGCAAGCGCCGTGCCCAGCGATGTCGTCGTGGGCCGCGTGATCGGCCCGCCCGCACCGATGCCGCATGATTCGGTTCGAATTTCAGAGCGTTTGTAAAATGCGCGCGAAGAACAGGCACGCGGCGTGCGCTTCAGCAGCACAAAGGCGAATCAAAACAGACAGTTGCGAGAACTGGTACGACAGTTGCGTAGGTTAGGCCGAAGCTGTTTGGACCCATCACAGGAAGAGTCTGTATGCCGCCTACAATCGAACTACGCGCGAAGCAAACTTTCGCGCTCACGCCGCGCCTGCAGCAGTCCGTGCGTCTGCTTCAACTGTCGTCGCTGGAATTTCAGCAGGAACTGCGCAACGCGCTCGACACCAATCCTTTCCTCGAATACGACCCGTCTGTTTCCGAAGACCTGTCGGCAGGCAAGACGGCCGATGGCAACGGAGCCGACGGCGAAGCGCTGCCTGTCACGGAGCGCGACAGCGCGCTCGAAAGCGCGTCGGCGGAGCCGGCCACGGAAAGCGTTGCATCATCGTCGTCCGATGACGGCGGCGACTATTCAGGCGGCGATTATTCAGGCGACACCTACGGCCGCGGCGCGTCGCGCTACAACGGCGACTCCGAGGCCGCCGACCCGACCGAATGGGCGCGCGTGCAACCGACGCTGCACGAGCAGCTGCACGATGCGCTGCGTCTCTACCGTCTCGAAGACCGCGACCGCGAAGTGGCGCGTCTCATCATCGAAGCACTCGACGACGACGGCTATCTGCGCCAGGACCTCGCCGATCTCACGGACGTGTTCGACGTCGAACCCGCGTTGACGGAGGAGGAGTTGCTGGTCGCGCTGAGGCTCGTGCAGACGCTGGACCGTCCGGGGCTCGCGGCGCGGTCCTTGTCGGAGTGTCTGGCGCTGCAGATCGATGCGCTGCCCGCCGATACGCCGGGCCGCGACGTGGCGAAGCAGGTAGTCGAGCATCATCTCGACCGTCTTGCGCGGCGCGAGCACGCCGAATTGCAGAAGCAGATCGGCTGCGATGCCGAGGAATTGCGCGTGGCGTGCGCACTCGTGCGCAAGCTGGACCCGAAGCCGGGTAATTCGTATGGCCGCGCCGATGACAATTACATCGTGCCGGATGTGATCGTGCGCAGCGTGCGCAACAAGTGGGTGGTGACCGTCAATCCCGCCGTGCTGCCGCGCGCGCGCATACACCGCATGTACGCGGAACTGTTCGCGCAGTCGGCGGGCACCAGCCGCTCGCCGCTCGCGCAGCAATTGCAGGAAGCGCGCTGGCTGATTCGCAACGCGCAACAGCGCTTCGAAACGATTCAGCGGGTCGCCGAGTGCATCGTCGCGCATCAGAAGCCATTCTTCCAGTACGGCGAGATCGCGCTGAAGCCGCTTGTGTTGCGCGACGTGGCCGAGGAGCTCGGCCTGCACGAATCGACGATTTCGCGCGCGACGGGCAACAAGTACATGGCGACGCCGCGCGGCATTTTCGAGTTCAAGCATTTCTTCCCGCGCGAACTGGGTACGGAAAGCGGCGGCACCTGTTCGGCTGCGGCCGTGCGTGCGCTGCTCAAGGAAATGATCGCTGCGGAAAACACGCGCGATCCACTGTCCGATGTTGCGCTCGCGAAAATGCTCGCCGATCAGGGCGTGCTTGTCGCGCGACGTACGGTGGCGAAGTATCGCCATCTGATGAAGGTGCCGCCTGCGGAGTTACGCCGACAGGTTTGACGCACGCTGATCCGGGCGCGAGATACTGGATCGCGTTACGTGAGATAGGTAACGGCCGCTCGATGAATGAGCGGCCGTTATATTTTGCGGGTGAAGAAAGGGCAGCGCGCTACATGCCGACGCTCGCACCGCCGCTCGAGCTCGATCCCGTGCCGGAGCCGGAACTGCTGCCCGTGCCCGAACTGGAAGCCGGATTCAGATCGATTCTTCCGTAGACGCCGTTTGCTTCGTCATTCGGCCCCGCTGCGAAGAACAGCGTATTCGAAGGCTGGTTGCTCAGGTTGTTGCCGAATGCGATGCCCCACAAGCCGGGCTCGACGATCGCGCTGCCATTCGACGACTTCAACGGCCCCATCGACTTGCCGCTCGACGCATCGAACGCGTTGATCGTGCCGTCGCCGAAATTGCCGATCAGAATCGCGCCGCTAAGCGTGCCGAAGTTGCCTGGCGCCTGCGCGATGCCCCACGGCGCGTTCAACGGCGCGCCCGTCGCAAAGTGCTGCTTGAGATTGCCCGCCGTGTCGAATATGTCGACCATGCCGAGGCCCGCGCCCGACACGTTGTCATGCTTGTCCGCGTCCTGCATCGCGTAGGTGACGAACAGGTTCGAGCCGATCAGCTGAATGCCGAACGGCGCGAAACCGGCGGGAATGGCGCTGTCCTTGAAGCCGCCCGGCATCGTCACCTTCGCGAAGTTCGAATCGAACACGTCGATTTTGTTGTTATGAAAGTCGGTTGCATAGAGGAAGTTGCTGCCGTTGTTTGCCGCGAGCGCGAGCCCTTTGTACACGGCGCCGCCTGCGCCGTCGTCGTACATCGTGAAGGCATTGGTCGGCCCCACAGCGGGCGCCCATGCCGCAATCGTGCCGCCTTCGCCCGCGAAGATGAAGGCCGCGACGCCTGATTTGCCGTTCTGGGTGACGGTGAAGTTCTGCGTGCCGTTGAACACGATGCCCGTGGGTGCTGCGTTGCCGTTGGTGCCAGCCGGTATCGTGACGACGAGCGATTGCGGCACGCCGTTGCCGTCGTAGAGCGTTGCGAGATTGGTGCCGTTGTCGGCGACCCAGACGAAGCCTTTTGGATTGAACGCAACGCCCCAGGCGTTCTTCAGATTCGGGTCGGTGTGGGGCGCGGACACGGCGCCGTCGGAAACCACAGCCGCCGCCGTGAACGACGACGGCGCAGGCGTGCCCATGTTGTTCGACCCGGAACCGCCGCCGCATGAAACGAGCGTCGCTAAAGCCGCGCCACAGGCTGCGATGCCGAACACCTCGAAGAGAGACTTCATGACCGCACTCCTTGCTTTGTCGAAAGGTCGTGACGGTCATTGAACGGGGTGAGGGTGGGGTTTATTCCTTCGTTGGCGGTCCATTTTCGACATTTCGGCGAGCAACGAAGCAGCTGTGAAATTATTCCGCTGCATAGAAAAGTTTTTGCTTCGCCGTGCTGGATCGGAACGCGTGCAAAGTCGGCGTATCTTGCTAGAGATTAATCATCCTAATCAATTTTTACATAATTCCACACTCTCATCAGATCTACCAGGTTAGTGTTCTGGGCGAGAGGGGAGACCCTGGGGACAAGAACAAACAATGATCCTGTGCGCGCGGATCGACATGGCAAAGCTATGAGGGCGTTGAGATGACATCTATTGCGTGCGTCGGCGACGCGAACACGCATGGCGGATTCGTTATCACCGGATCCAGCACGATGCTCGTGCTCGGACGTCAGGTGGCACGGCAGTTCGACCTGATTTCGTGTCCCATGCACGGCATCAACGAGATCATCGAAGGTTCCGACATGGTGCTGGACAACGGCAGGAAAGTTGCGCTCGATGGACACCGATGTGCCTGCGGGTGCGCGTTGATTGCAGCCGGATCGTTCGCGTCCATCCTATAAGGCATCTTTAGCATTCTTCAGGTGGAGGGCGCCTTTCGCGGGCCATCAACACCAGTAGTAGCAAAAAAACGAAGTCATGAAACGTGAAATGATCGAGGCGGGCAGTGTCACGGTTGGCGAACTGCTGAACAGCAAGTCGCGGACCGGACGTCAGGCGTACTTTCTGGATGTGCCCGGGACGGCGAGTGCATCGCAACTGTCGGTCGTATCGTTCGAGGCCGTGGAAAAGCTTGGTGAACCGTGGCGCGTCACGGTCAGGTTGACTCATCCAGAGGGCCTGCTGCGCGCCGACTATCTCGGCAAGGATGCCGTGTTCTCGATCGTCCCTGTGGATGGGGATCGCCGGACCTTTTCGGGCTGGCTCACACATTTCACCAAACTGAAGACGACGCACGATTTCAGCAGCTACGAGATGGTCGTCGAAGCACATTTCGCAAAGCTCAAGCAGGTCCGTGCGAGCCGGATCTTCCAGCATCAAAATCCGCCGGAGATCATTGAATCGATCTTGCGCGAGCATGGCTTCAAAGGCCACCAGTTCAGTTTCACCCTGCGCCGGCAATATCCGCAGCACGCGTTCCGCTTTGCTTACCAGACAGACGACCTCTCGTACGTCCAGATGCTGATGCAGAAGGAAGGCATCTTCTGCCACATCGACGAGGGTGAGCACGGCGACGTGCTGAATTTTTGCGACGACGTCGACCACTATATCTACACGTCCGCGCTGCACGTGCCGTACCGTGAGACGTCAGGGCTGGAGGCTGGCGTCGAGGCGCTGTTCTCGCTCAGGACGGCGGCTCGCACGGTCGCGCAATCGGTCACGGTGGCTGACTACAATCCCGATCAGGCATTCGAGCGATTCAAGGCCGAAGCCAACGTGTCGCGTGACGACAAGACGACATACGGCCCGCAGTACATCTGGGGTACACATCATCAGGACGGTAACGGAGCGCAGTGGGAAGCGCAATTGCGCCACGAGGTCGAGGTTGCGTGGCAGGTCGTCTATGAAGGCGAGAGCAATGTGGTCGGATTGCGACCGGCGCGCGTGCTGCACACGGATGAGGTCTTGCCGGATGCGCCCAACGGGCAGGTCATTATCGCCGTTTCGCACCGTGGTTCGCGCGATGAGGCGTACACGAACAGCTATGAGGCGATTCCCGCCGACCGGCGTTTCCGGTTGAAATGCGACGAAGCCCGATGGCCGAAGATCACCGGCACGCTGAGCGCGCGCGTGACGTCGCCGGGCCAGTACAAGTACGCGTACCTCACCCAGCAAGGTTACTACGTCGTCCGTTTCGATCTGGATTTCTCGACCTGGAGCCCGGGCGGAGAGAGCGTGCCTTTGCGTCTTGCGAAGCCTTTCGCCGGGGCGCTGCAGACGGGGTTTCACTTTCCGCTGATCGACGGCACCGAGGTAGCGGTAGCCTTTCATGACGGCAATCCTGACCGGCCCTATATCGCGCACGCGCTGCACAACAGCCAGTCGACCGACCACGTGACGAGCGACGACAGATGGCTCTCTCGCAATGTCATCCGCACGCAAAGCAACAACAAGCTGCGCATGGAGGACTGGCAAGGCCAGGAGGGCGTCAAGCTAGCGACCGAGTACGGCAAGACGCAATTGAACATGGGTTTTCTCGTCGATCGCAACAGGCAACAGCGCGGCGACGGCTATGAATTGCGCACGGACGATTGGGGCGTATTACGCGCCGGTAAAGGCATCTTTATCAGCGCAGACGCGCAGAGCAAGGCAGAAGGACAGGCGCTCGACATGCAGCAGGCCCAGCAGCAACTGTCGACGGCCCAGGCCCGGATGCGGAGCCTTTCCGACGCAGTGACCCAGGCAAAGGCGGTCGTCGCCGCATGCGAGGAACAGCAGGACTTGCTCGAACGTCGGATCAGGCACCTCCAGCAGGCCGTCATTCTCGCTTCCGCGCCGCACGGCATGGCGTTCACGAGCGGCGAACACATGCAGATCGCGGCGGGAGGCCATCTGTTTGCGACGGCGGGGGGAAATGCGGATACAGCCGTCGGCGGTAACTACACGGTTGCGGCCGGCAATGCGGTCTCGCTGTACGCCAACGCGCAGGGAATGAAGCTTTATTCCGGTAAAGGCAAGCTCGAGATGCAGGCGCAGTCCGATGCGCTCGAACTCACGGCATTGAAAGGCGTTTCCATAACCAGCACGCAAGATACCGTCACATTGAACGCGAGCAAGTCGCTGATGTTGATGTGCGGTGGTTCGTATATCAGGCTCGAGGGTTCACAGGTCGAGATTGGCAGTGCGGGAGAGATCACTTTGAAGGGGCCGTTGCGCATCGGCGGCTCGGCCACGCAGCAAGCGGCATTGCCTGTCTTGCCGACGCAGCAGGACACAGGCTTGCAGCTGTGGCATACGTATCCGAATGGCGAGCCGGTAAAGAACGCCAAATACAAGATTGTCTTTCCGGATGGAAGCTCCCGGGCAGGTCGTCTCGATGCCGATGGCAAGGCGACAGTGGCCAACGTCCCGCGAGGTGGGGGGCGCGTGCAGTACTTCGAAGAGGACGGTTCGTTCGAGTCGCGAAGCCGCAGATTCACAGACCCCGATGGTCGTCCGCAGACCATGACCAGCGGGGACACGCGTGCGCTGCCGAGCATGACGGCTCAAGCCCTTTCTGCGGCGCCTGCGCTGGCCGGGACGGTAGCCGGTGGCGGCATCGATGGTGCGATCAAGGCTGGTCGAGGCACTGGCGCCGACGTACTCGCGCAGGTCGCGGGCGCGGCGATGCATTCAGCCGGTGTGTCGGCCGATGTCGCGGGCCCACTTGTGTCCGCCGCTGCGACAGCTGCGATGGGGGGCAGCGCTGCTGCGAGCCAGGCCACGCCCGGCGCGCTTGCCGCTCAGGTGGACCATGCAGTCGGCCAGCCGTCGGCCATGCAGTCGGCCGGTCCGGCTGAGGTCCATGGTCAATCGCCGGTTTCGCTCGCGAGAACAGTGCGCTAGGCCGTTTGGCGACATCGCGCGTGATTCGATAAAGAACAACAACGTACCTTGAATATGGCATCGCAAGTTTCAGCCGGCTCAGCTAGCCCGGCCGCTCCCGTTCCCGCCGTCCTTCATGACAACGCCGTACAGCGCCGCCTGCTGATAAGCCCGGTGCCAGCCCCGGCGGTCGCGGCACAGCCCGAGCTCAAGCGGGTCGCCGTCGAATCGGTGAAGGACCATGCGCAGCAGATCTTTATCCAGTGCCTCTACATGGTCCCGCTGGTGGGCAACGCGATGTCGCTGGCGGACGTGGGCACCGACCTGTACCGGCTGTTCAGGAATGAGCCCGATCCCGCAAGCGGCAAGAAATACGCGGAGAACGTGCTGCACTGGGGCGTGCTCGCCATCGACGCGATCGGTGTCATTCCCGGCGCGGGCAATGCGAGCCGTCCGGCGCGCGCGGTGGTCAAGGATGTGCTGCTGGCATTTGCATCGGGCGGGGTGGGCGTTGCGGTGGACCTGCTGTGGGCGGCGGCGGGAGGCGACGCCCAGGATTTCATGTTGACGCTCGATAAGCATCTGGAGAGCTGGAAGAATGAAATCATCAATGGTCTGCGCACCATCAGCCGCAGCTTCGCGCGGTTCATCGAGGATCCGACCTCGGTGGAGGATCAGATGGCGCGCATCGGGAAGAACGATGGATTCTTCTCGTGGGTGCCTTCGCAGGAACATATCGCGCTGGTGGCGCTCGATCAGTTGCTCAGTCACACGGGCCTGAAGTCGAAGATCCTCGCGTGGCTTGCCGAATTCGACCGCAACGCGCCGGCGATGATCGGCCAGGCGATCGGCACGGCAGCGGAGGCGGGCTCGCTGGCGTACATGGCGTGGCAGATCGCTCAGGCCATTGGCCGCCGACGCAACCTGTCCGAACCGCAGCCGTCGCTGCCGCATGGTGAAGGCGCGCACCCTCCCGCCGGGCGCAAAGGCGGCGCAAGCCACGAGCCGCATCATCCCGCGCCGTCGCATGAAGCGCAGGTCTCGACGGGCGCGCGAACGGAACCCGACCAGAAGCCCGGAATCCACGAGCAGCGCACGCAGCAGGGCGCCCAGGCCAGCCGGACGCCGGCCAGAAACGGCTGCGGCTGCCCGCCCGTGAAAGGCGGCGGCTCGATCAACTACGCGATGGGCGACGAGCACCTCGAGCAGACCGACTTCGCGCTCGATGGCGTCGTGCCCATTGTGTGGACGCGTCTTTATCGTTCGAGCCTCGCCGCGTACGACGGCAGCGCACTGGGCGCGCGCTGGAGCAGCCCATATCACCTGTCGCTGAGCGAGCAGGACGGGAGACTGACTTATTTCGACGCCGATGGCCGAGCGGTCGAATTGCCGCGCGTTGAGATCGGCGAGGCGCTCGACGTGCCGCGCGAGCAGATGACGGTCAGCCGTCCGGATACGCGGCGCGTGCAGTTGCGCTTTCTGGACGGCTCGCGTGAAGACTACGAACTCCGTGCGACACCATCGGCGCGCCGCTATGTTCTGACGGCTCGCACGGCACGCGACGGCCTGGGCGTGACGCTCGCCTATAACACTGCGGGCGAACTGGCCGGCCTGTCGGATGGGCACGGCCTTGCTGTCGCGCTCGATTACACCGGCGGGCGGGTGACAGCGATCCGGCGTCTGGATGCCGCAGGCGGTACGCTCGATGTACTTGCGCGCTATGAGTACAGTCGCGAAGGCGATCTGATCGGGCACACGGATGTGCTCGGCCACCGCCGGACTTATGCGTACGAACAGCATCTGCTCACCCGCTACACCGACTTCAACGGTTTCGCGACCTGTCTCGAATGGGACTGGCCCGCCCGGCGCGCAGGATCGCCCGCGCCAGCCGATGCGAAGTGCGTTCACGAATGGCGCTGCAACGACCGGTATCCAGGCGAGCGCTACGCAGAACTGTTCTTCGAGTACCACCGCGAGCACTGGTACACGAAGGTGACCGACGCCGATGGCCACGCGACGGTTCATCGCTATGACTATCACAACCAGATCGTGCGGGTCGAGCAGCCCGACGGTTCGCGCGATACCTATACCTGGGACGATCGCGGCCAACTGATCGCGATGCAGAACGGCGCGGGCCAGATCGAGCGGTTTGTCTATGACGAAGCGGGCCGTATCTCCGCCGTCACCGACGCGCTTGGCAACACGACGCGCACGGAATACGACGCGGCAGGTCTGCCCGTGCAAGTCACGAACGCGACAGGCGACGTGACGCGCACCGTTTACGATGCGCTGGGCCGTCCCGCCTCGGTGACGAACGCCGCGGGTGCGACGGGCTACCGCTGGAGCGATAGCGGGCGGCTGATCGCGCTGACGGACCCGAAGGGCGGTACGCGCGAGTTTGCCTATGACAGCGCAGGGCGTCTCGTGTCAGCGCGGGATTGTTCGGGTTACGAAACGCGTTACCAGTACGACGCGCGCGGCCATCTGCTCGCGCGTACGGACGCGCTTGGGCAGGTGACGTCGTATCGTCACGATGCGCGCGGCCAGTTGCTGCAGGTCACGCGTCCGGATGGCATCGGCGAGCAGCTGGCCTACGACGCCGAAGGCAACCTCACGACCTATACGGACGGCGCGGGCCAGGTCACGCGCTATACCTATAACGGCAACCATCAGCCGTATTCGCGTACCGACGCTGCCGGCCACACGCTGGCGTACAACTACGATCGTCAATGGCGCCTGACGCAACTGCGCAACGAGAACGGCAGCACGATGCGGTTTCGCTACGATGCGCTCGGACGTCTGGTCGAGGAGACGGGCTTCGACGATAGCGTCACGCAGTACGGTTACGACGCAGCGGGTCGATTGGCGCAGTCGCGTCAGGGCGACGCGTGGACGGCCTACACGCGCGATGCGCTGGGCAGGTTGACGCACCGTGACATGCGCGGGCCGAACGGCACGGTCAGCGAACGCTTCTTTCATGACCTGCGCGGGCGGCTCACCACTGCGCAGACGGAAGACAGCACCGTACGCCTGCACTACGACGACGCGGGCCATCTCACCGCCGAGGAACAGCACGTCAGCCTTGCTCTCGGTGAATCGTACGTGACGGTCTCGCGGCACGAGTACGACGCGCTGGGCAACCGCATCCGCACGACACTGCCCAACACGCGGACGATCGACTGGCTGCGCTATGGGTCGGGACATGTGCATGGCGTGCAGCTCGACGGGCAGCCGCTGCTGGACTTCGAGCGTGACCGGCTGCATCGCGAGACGGGTCGTGTGCATGCGGGCTTCAGCCAGCAGCGCGAATACGATCCCGCGGGGCGTCTGACGCGTTTCTCAGTGATGTCGACGCATCGGTCGGTGCAGCACGAGCGGCTTGCGGAGCGTCGGCTGCGCTATGACGCGGCGGGGCAACTGGCACGCATCGACGACCGCACGCGCGGCGCGTCGGAATACGGCTATGACCCGGTGGGCCGGTTGCTGAAGGCGGTGACGCCTGAACTGACGGAGCGCTTTGCGTTCGATCCTGCCGGCAACCCGGTCGATCCGGCGAAGATCCCGTCGTATCCGGAGGGGCTGGAAACGGACCACGAGCGCACGGCACGGTACGCGCGCGAAGCGGCCGAGGATGCGGAGTGGATGCGTGCGCATCCGGGGCAAAAGCCGTTTTCGCGCCACGATGCGCGCGGCGTGCAGGATCGGGAGAAGGTGGAGGCGTGGCGTCGATCGCTGCCGAAGTGGCTCGATAACGTGATGGGCGAGTATCTCGGGGTGACGTACGAGTATGACGCGCACGGCAATCTGGCGCGGCGCCGGGAGCCGGGCGGGCTCACGTGGCTGTACAGGTGGGATGCGGCGGGTCGCCTGAAGGAAGCGCGGCGCTATGCGCGCCCGCCCGCGGCGCATGAGGTCGATCATCAGGTGCGCACGGCCGATGAGATACGGTTCGTGACGGGCAAGGTGCAGCCCGAAGTGAGCGTGCGGCTGTGCTATGACGCGTTCGGTCGGCGCACGCTCAAGGAAGTGGAGCGCGCGGGCGGGGGTGTCGATCGAACGGTGTTTACGTGGGACGGTGATCTGATGCTGCTCGAGGAGCGGTTTCATGAGGCGCCGGCGGGACGCAGGGATGAAGGATGGCGTACGTATGGCGGTGTGCGTCTGGTGCGTGAGAATCCCGATGACGCGTATGCGTTACCCGTGGCGCAGCGGCAGCATACGCTGGAGGCGGGGCGGAATCAGTGGCGGGCGGCGTCGGTGTATCTGTACGAGCCGGGGACGTTCGTGCCGCTGGCGCGGCTGGATGAGACGCTGGAGCAGGCGGCGTATCTGGCGACGGGCACGGACGGGCGCTTTGTTGAATATCCGGCGCGTACGCGGCACGCGACGTACT
>NZ_JAGUUD010000085.1:0-39606 GCF_020177535.1 Paraburkholderia sp. XV
GCGCTGGTACTCAATGTACTGTCGCCTGTCATCGGCTATGCGCGTGCTCCGGGTAAACCCCCAGCATCGCAGATAAAAAAAACCTGTCCTCCCGCTACAATGATTCTTTCCGAATCGTCCTCACCCGCTCCGATGTCCACACCATCACCTGCGCAGCGCGCACCGATGCTCTCGACCGCCGACGCCCTGGCGACCCTACTAGGCGCCGCCGCGCAAATCGCCGGCAACGAAACGCTGCCAACCCTGGAAGCCATCAACCGCGTACTCGCGTCCGACGTCATCTCGCCGCTCGACGTCCCGCCGATGAACACCAGTTCGATGGACGGCTACGCAGTGCGCGTCGCGGAGCTGTCGCAGGGCGATCGCCGTCTGCCCATCTCGCAGCGCATCCCGGCGGGCCACGCGCCACAGCCGCTCGCCGAAGGCACGGCGGCGCGCATTTTCACGGGCGCAACGGTGCCGCCCGGCGCCGATGCCATCGTGATGCAGGAGCAGACGGAAGCGGCCGGCGACGAAGTGACGATCCTGCACACACCGAAAGCGGGCGAATGGATCACGCAACAGGGCGCCGACATCCGCCAGGGCGCGACAATCCTGCCCGCGGGCACGCGGCTTACGCCGCAGGCGCTGGGACTCGCGGCGTCCGTGGGTTGCGCGAATCTGGACGTGGTGCGGCGCGTGAAAGTCGCCGTCTTCTTCACGGGCGACGAACTGACCATGCCCGGCGAGCCGCTCAAGCCCGGCGCGATCTACAACTCCAACCGCTTCACGCTGACGGGCCTCCTGCACAAGCTCGGTTGCGAAGTGACCGACTACGGCATCGTGCCCGACAAACTCGACGCGACTCGCAAAACGCTGCGTGAAGCCGCGCAAGGTCATGACCTGATCCTCACCTGCGGCGGCGTGTCGGTGGGCGAGGAAGATCACGTGAAACCCGCCGTCGAGGCGGAAGGGCGTCTGTCGATGTGGCAGATCGCGATGAAGCCCGGCAAGCCGCTCGCGTTCGGCGCGATTCGCCGCACGTCGGCGCCCGATGCGCAAAACACCGGCTCGAACGAAACCTTCTTCATCGGCCTGCCGGGTAATCCCGTCTCGACCTTCGCCACGTTTTTGCTATTCGTGCGACCGTTCCTGCTGCGCCTCGCCGGCGTGCGCACGGTGACGCCGCGCGCGCTGTCGCTGCGCGCCGATTTCACCCAGCAAAAGGCCGATCGCCGCAACGAATTCCTGCGCGCGCGCGTCAACGCCGCGGGCGGCCTCGATCTGTTCCCGAACCAGAGTTCCGCCGTGCTGACGTCGACGGTCTGGGGCGACGGCCTGATCGACAATCCGCCGAATCATGCAATCAGCGCCGGCGAGACCGTGCGCTTCATCCCGTTTTCCGAGTTGCTGAACTGAGCATGGCCCCAGGGGCCGCAATTGGGCTGTTACCGACGATGAACATCCAGCTGAAATATTTTGCGAGCGTGCGTGAAGCGCTCGGCCGGTCCCACGAAGTCGTGGATGTGCCCGAAGGCATCGCGACGCTCGGCGACGTGCGTGCGTGGCTGCGCGGGCGGGGCGGCGTGTGGGACGAGACGCTCGCTGAAGGCCGCGCGCTGCGTATGGCCTTCAATCATGTGATGACGAACGAGGACGTGCGTCTCACCGACGGCTGCGAAGTCGCGTTCTTTCCGCCCGTCACGGGCGGCTGAATCAGCCAGCGAGGAACGATATGACCGTCCGAGTCCAGACAGAAGACTTCGACCTGTCGACGGAAGTGGCCGCGTTGCGTGCGCAGAATCCGAAGGTAGGCGCCGTGGCGTGCTTCGTCGGCACGGTGCGCGACATCAACGAAGGCGAAACCGTCCAGGCCATGGAACTCGAGCACTATCCGGGCATGACGGAGAAGTCGCTGGAGGCGATCGTGGACGCGGCGCGCGAGCGCTGGCCGGGCACCGAGGTGTTGATCGTGCACCGCGTCGGCAAGCTGATGCCGCTCGACCAGATCGTGCTGGTCGCGACGACGTCGAAGCATCGCGGGAACGCATTCGCGTCGTGCGAGTTCGTCATGGACTACCTGAAGACCCAGGCGCCGTTCTGGAAGAAAGAGAAGACGGCAAGCGGCGAGCGCTGGGTCGATGCGCGCGTGGCCGACGACGAGGCCCTCGCGCGCTGGGGATTGAAATCGCAGAATTCGCGCTGATTCGAAAGCAGATTAAACGTTATTCATTGAACGTTTCAAAAAAATAACGGGTAAGCGTTAATCCCGCGCGAAATGTTAAATCGCGATTCTCGAGTCCCCATTTTCGAATCGCACGATTAATCCTGACCGTTCGATCAGCTTAATCGTCGTCGCGCGATTTACCGATGATTTTTGCCGGAAATGGCTCGCCGCGCGGCTGCGCATGTTCGTCCATGTGCTCGTCGCGCGAGCGGCGGCGCGGCGCGATCCGGTCCAGCAAATCCTGCTGTTCGGCAGGAATCCGATAGTCCCAACCGAACTTGCTCAGCTGCAGGCTCTGCGCGATACGCAGCGCCGGTTCCATGAAGCGCACGGCGGCTGCCGGTTCGTAACGTGACTCGACCGTGTCCAGGAACAGGAACAGCCAGCGGCTGAAGTGGCGCGGCTCGAGGCCCGCGAGCGGCATGTGCGCCTGTTGCACGTTGCCGCGATACTGCTTCGCGCCCAGCACCAGCGATCCCCAAAACACGCACATCTTCGGCAGATGCTCGTCCCAGCGTCCGGCGAGCTTCTGCTCGAATGCGGGGCCGAGCAGCGCGTCGGCGCGTACGCGGTCGTAAAACGCGTAGACGAGCTCGCGGATGTTGTCCTCGGAGGGCTCGACGTAGCGCGTGGGGAGTGGTTCGATAGCGGGAATATCTGAAGAATTATCGGACTTCATATCTGGAACAAAACTGAGTCGGGGCAAACCCGTCATCGCAAACGTTTTAGGCGCTCGCGCTCTAAAATCAGAAAAAGTGCGCTTAAAAGGAAAGTTACCGTTTATAGTTACGCGAAATAACGAGATAAACGTGGCAATAAGATGTGTTATACACGCATGTTATTGCGCGGCAGCAGTACCGGCGTTAGTGGAGCCGGCGTGAACATTCCGCACGCTGACTCCGTCGCGATTTGCCTTTCAATGAGACTCACAGACTATACCGATTACTCGCTGCGCGTGCTGCTTTACCTCGCGGTTCGTTCCGAAGGACTGGCAACAATCCAAGATATTTCCGATGCCTATGGCATATCGAAGAACCACCTGATGAAGGTGGTTCAGCGGCTCGCCGAACTTGGCTGGGTCGAGACCGTGCGCGGGCGCAATGGCGGTCTGCGGCTGTACGAACATTCGTCGTCGCTGACCATCGGCGAAGTGGTGCGGGCGGCCGAGAACGACTTTGCGCTGGTCGCCTGCTTCAACGGCGCCGACGCAAGCGGCGTGCATCGCGAGTGTGTCATTCAGTCGCAATGCCGGCTGAAGCACGTCTTCGAATCCGCGCGCTCGGCCTTCTTCCGTGAACTCGACAGCTTTACGATCCGCGACATCGCCGAGCCGGCGTCGCCGCTGATGTCGCTGCTCGGGTTGAAGCCCTCGGCCGCCGTCGTGCCGATCGTGCCCGCTGTGTCGACGGGCACCTGAGGGCCTTCGGGTGGAGCAAGCATCGCGTCCCGGAGGTTTCGTCTAACGCTCGCTCGCCCGGTCCGGCGTACGTCGCGCCTCGCGCCCGCGCCCCGCGCCCCGCGCCCGCAGGCCTGGACGGCCTGCCGTTCCGAACTGTCCGGCTGCCCGCCGGCCATCCGCGCCGGGTCGTGCGTGCGGCTTCGTCCGTCGCTTTCGTACGATCCAGCGCCGGGCTACACTCGGTGGTTGTGCCGGCGGGCTTCCGGCTCCGTTCACGCGTCCCGCACGATCGTGCTGCTGGCGTGTAAATTCTCTCTCCCTGATGCAAAAAAACGCTTGAAACCGGCAGAAAACGCCTCATTTTGGTGGTAATCGAAATTTGGAGGTCTCCTAGATGAGAGTCGACAAACTCACCACTAAATTCCAGGAAGCGTTGGCCGATGCGCAAAGCCTTGCCGTCGGTCATGACAATCAGTACATCGAGCCCGTCCACCTGCTAGCGGCACTCGTCGCGCAGCAGGACGGCTCCGCGCGCTCGCTGCTGTCGCGCGCCGGTGTGCACGTGCAGGCGCTGCAAACGGCGCTGGCCGACGCCATCACGCGTCTGCCCCAAGTGCAGGGCACGGACGGCAACGTGCAGATCGGCCGCGATCTCACGGGTCTGCTGAACCAGGCCGACAAGGAAGCGCAGAAGATCAACGACACCTACATCGCGAGCGAAATGTTCCTGCTCGCCATCGCCGACGACAAAGGCGAAGCGGGCCGTCTCGCGCGCGAGCACGGCCTGTCGCGCAAGTCGCTCGAAGCGGCCATCGTGGCCGTGCGCGGCGGCGCGCAGGTGCACAGCCAGGACGCCGAAAGCCAGCGCGAAGCGCTGAAGAAATACACGATCGACCTGACCGAGCGCGCCCGCGCGGGCAAGCTCGATCCGGTGATCGGCCGCGACGACGAAATTCGCCGTTCTATTCAGATCCTCCAGCGCCGCACCAAGAACAACCCGGTGCTGATCGGCGAGCCGGGGGTGGGCAAGACGGCCATCGTCGAAGGCCTCGCGCAGCGCATCGTCAACGGCGAAGTGCCCGAGACGCTCAAGGGTAAGCGCGTGCTGTCGCTCGACATGGCGGCGCTGCTCGCGGGCGCGAAGTATCGCGGCGAGTTCGAAGAGCGGCTGAAGGCTGTGCTGAACGACATCGCGAAAGACGAAGGCCAGACCATCGTCTTCATCGATGAAATCCATACGATGGTCGGCGCGGGCAAGGCCGAAGGCGCGATGGACGCGGGCAACATGCTCAAGCCGGCGCTCTCGCGCGGCGAGCTGCATTGCGTCGGCGCGACCACGCTCGACGAATATCGCAAGTACATCGAAAAGGATGCCGCGCTGGAGCGCCGCTTCCAGAAGGTGCTCGTCGACGAGCCGAGCGTCGAAGCGACCATCGCGATCCTGCGCGGCTTGCAGGAACGCTATGAGCTGCACCACGGCGTCGACATCACCGACCCGGCGATCGTCGCGGCGGCGGAACTGTCGCATCGCTACATCACCGACCGTTTCCTGCCGGACAAGGCCATCGACCTGATCGACGAAGCCGCGTCGAAGATCAAGATGGAAATCGACTCGAAGCCGGAAGAGATGGACCGGCTCGATCGTCGCCGCATCCAGCTGAAGATCGAGCGCGAAGCCGTCAAGAAGGAAAAGGACGAAGCGTCGCAGAAGCGCCTGCAACTGATCGAGGAAGAAATCGAGCGGCTCGACCGCGAATATTCGGATCTCGAAGAAATCTGGACGGCGGAAAAAGCGGCCGTGCAGGGCAGCGCGCAGCTGAAGGAAGAGATCGAGAAGACGCGCGCGGAAATCACCCGCCTGCAACGCGAAGGCAAGCTGGAGAAGGTCGCCGAGCTTCAGTACGGCAAGCTGCCGCAACTCGAGGCGCAACTGAAGGCGGTCACCAAGGCCGAAGCGGAAGAGCAGAGCAATCCGACGCGTCCGCGCCTGCTGCGCACGCAGGTCGGCGCCGAGGAAATCGCCGAGGTCGTGTCGCGCGCGACGGGCATCCCCGTGTCGCGCATGATGCAGGGCGAGCGTGAAAAACTGCTGCAGATCGAAGAGAAGCTGCATCAGCGCGTGGTCGGCCAGGACGAAGCGATCAGCGCCGTCGCCGATGCGATCCGCCGTTCGCGTGCCGGTCTGTCGGACCCGAACCGTCCGTATGGCTCGTTCCTGTTCCTCGGCCCGACGGGTGTCGGCAAGACGGAGCTGTGCAAGGCGCTCGCCGCCTTCCTGTTCGACGCGGAAGATCACCTCATTCGCATCGACATGAGCGAGTTCATGGAGAAGCACAGCGTCGCGCGCCTGATCGGCGCGCCGCCGGGATACGTCGGCTACGAGGAGGGCGGTTATCTGACGGAAGCGGTGCGCCGCAAGCCGTACAGCGTGATCCTGCTCGACGAGATCGAGAAGGCGCACCCAGACGTCTTCAACGTGCTGCTGCAGGTGCTCGACGACGGCCGCATGACGGACGGCCAGGGCCGCACCGTGGACTTCAAGAACACGGTGATCGTGATGACCTCGAACCTCGGCTCGCAGGTGATCCAGTCGATGATCGGCCAGCCGGAAGAGACCGTGAAGGATGCCGTCTGGGAGGAAGTGAAGCTGCATTTCCGGCCGGAATTCCTGAACCGGATCGACGACGTCGTCGTGTTCCATGCGCTCGATCGCTCGAACATCCAGTCGATCGCGAAGATCCAGCTGGAGCGCGTGCACGACCGGCTGGCGAAGCTCGACATGCAGCTGGTCGTATCGGATGCGGCGCTGGAACTGATCGGCAAGGTCGGCTATGACCCGCTGTTCGGCGCGCGGCCGTTGAAGCGCGCGATCCAGCAGGAGATCGAGAACCCCGTCGCGAAGCTGATTCTGGCCGGCAAGTTCGGTCCGAAGGACGTGATCCCCGTCGAGGTCGAGAACGGCAAGCTCGTGTTCGAGCGGGTCGTGCACTAAGGCGTCAGTGGAACGGAGCGTCGAAGGTCGACGCCTGCGTTCCCGTGCAAAGCAAAAAGGGCAACGAATCACTTCGTTGCCCTTTTTTTATACTCAGCGCGTCAAAGAGGCCGCGTGTGGCGAACCGCGGCGTTCAGGCATTCTTGTTGCCGAACAGCCCCGCGAGCTGGCCGAGTGCGCCCAATGCGCCCGACACGCCGCCTGCATCGAGCTTGCCGTCGGCGGGCACTTCGCCGTTCGGCGTCGCCGCGTTGATGACGTGCGGCAGGACTTGCGACAGCAGCCCCGTCACCATCGAAGGTTCGACGCCGACTTTTGCCGCCATATTGGTAACAGCTTCGGAGCCGAGCACGTTATGCAGCGTGTCGGCGGCGATTGGCTGGTTTTCGCCCGTGCCGACCCACGAGCCGATGATGTCGCCCGCGCCGTTTTGCTGGAAGCGCTGGATCAGGCCGTTCAGGCCACCCGGCTGGTTGTTGACGAATTCGAGTGCGGCGGCGATCAGCGCAGCCTGGCCACCGCCTTGCGGCGAGTTGCCGCCGCCGAGCATGGAACCGAGGGAGTCGAGTAGGCTCATGACAATCTCTCTTGAGAAGCCGGTGCGACGCGGGGGAAGCGTGCGCCGGCGGGGAACGGAACGCCGCGCGGAGCGCGGCACCAATAGTGACAGCAATGGCCGTCGATATAGGCGTGAGGCAGTGCGGCGACTGGACGCGGCTGGATTGCGCGTCCTTATACGCCCGACGCAGCGGACGCAGCCTTGCTCTTCTTCGATTTCTTCGACTTCGAAGCCGTCGTGTCCGACGCTGTGGCAGGCGCGGACGCGGCCGCGGCCGCATCGGCCTTGCTCTTCTTCGACTTCGACGCCTTGCCGCCCGAGGCGGCCTCGGCAGGCGCCGGGGTTTGCGCCGTGGTCGCGGCGGGTGCGGGTGCGGACTTCGACATCGTGCCCGCCGGCGCCTTGGCGGGTGCGCCTGTCGGCGGCGCCGACGAGCCGTTGATCGTCAGGCCAGCCGCTTCGAGATTCTTCACCGACTTTTGCCCGATGCCCTTGACCCGGTTGGCGAGGTCGTCGGCATCCTTGAATGGGCCATTTTTGGTGCGTTCGTCGATGATCGCCTTGGCATGGACGGGGCCGATGCCCTTGACCGATTCAAGCGCGGCCTGGTCGGCGGAATTGACTTCGACAGCGGCCGCCAATCCCGCCGACAGCGACAGGACGAGCACGGCGATCAGCATCAACAGCTTTTTCAACATGGCAATCACTCCATTGAGGGCAAACAGGTAGCCGGGAACGGACGACGCTTCCATTTGAGCAAGCACTGCGTTCAAGCATAGGACAATTTGCTGTCCTCTTTCACCGAACGGCGCGAGACGAGGCGCGAATCGGCCGATTTATACCGTTCGCATCATGACAAGGCAATGCAAGCTCACCAAATTTAAAGCTTTTGCCCGTTCGTTGTGCTGTCTTGCAGCGGGGATGTCAGAGGAGTTTGAGCGGGCTGTGACGCCGCGCGGGCGTGTGCCGTACCCGGCTTGCCGGCGCGCGGCGGCACGGCCTGGTGCGCGGTCGCGCCGCGCACCTCGAAGCGCACCGAATCGGCGCTCGAGCCATCCGCATTGACGAGTTCGAGCACATGGCGTCCCGGCCACGGCAGCCACAGCACGCGCGCTTCGCCGCCGATCGGCTTGCCGTCGAGGCGCCAGCTGGCGCGCCCCGACGCGCCGCTCGCGCGTTCGAACACGACCCGCTGGCGTGTGGCGGGAATGTCGGGGTCGAGCGCGAACAGCGTGCCGTCCGTCGGCGAGCCGATGCGCGGCGCGGCATTCGAAGCCGAAGCGGCCGCCTTGCCCGATGCGCGCGCGACGCCGCTCGCGTCGTCGGATGAAACGGCGTTCGCAGCCAGTCCGACTGTCTGCGTTTGCGTGCCGTCGACGAACCACTCGTTGCGCGCGGGCTCGATATTGCCGTCGAAGCGCACGCGCGTCTGCACGACACCTGCCGGCGCACGCGGCGCGACGCTCGGCACGCGCCGGTGCAGATAGCCGACGATAGCGGCCCAGATCGGCGCCGCGCCCGTCACCCCGGACACGTCCCACATCGGCTGGCCATCCGCGTTGCCGACCCACACGCCGACCGTGTAGCGCGACGTATAGCCGACTGTCCAGTTGTCGCGCATGTCCTTGCTGGTGCCCGTCTTCACAGCCGAGAAAAAGCGCGTCGCGAGCGGACTGTCGAAGCCGAACGTGCGCGTGCGCGCGTTGTTGTCGGACAGAACGGTTGTGATGATGTAGCTCGCGTCGGCGCTGAACACGCGTTGCCGCGCGAGCGGGGCGGGCTGCGTGCGGCGCGGCAGGTCGAAAGCTTTCGCGGCGAGCCCGCCGTTGGCCAGCGCGCGATACGCATTGGTCAGCGACAGCAGCGTCACATCCGCGCTGCCGAGCGCCAGGGAGTAGCCGTAGTAGTCGCCGCTTTGTTCGAGCGGCAAGCCGAGCGCGGTGAGCGTCTTCGCGAAGCGATGCGGCGTGACCATCACGAGCGTGCGCACGGCAGGCACGTTCAGCGACGAGCCGAGCGCCGTGCGCACGCTGACCCAGCCCTTGAAGTCCTTGTCGTAGTTTTGAGGTATATACAGGCCGCCGCCCGCCGCCAGATCGAGTGGCGCGTCGTCGAGCAGCGAGGCCGTGGTGAGGCGGCGTTCGTCGATGGCCTGTGCATAGAGGAACGGCTTGAGCGTCGAGCCCGCCTGGCGGCGCGCGAGCACGCCATCGACATCGCGCGCGCCCGACAGTCCACCCGACGAGCCGACCCACGCAAGTACTTCGCCCGTCGCGTTATCGAGTACGACCACGGCGCCGTCGTGCACGTTGCGCGGATGCGCGGGCGCGTTGAGTTCGACCAGCGTGCGGGTGAGCGTATCGCTTGCGAAGCGCTGGAGTTTTGCGTCGAGCGTGCTCGTCACGCGCGCGCCCGCAACGGGATGCGTTTCGCTCGCGATGCGGCGCGCGACGTGCGGCGCGAGCGTCGGCGCATCGGGGGAGACGGACAGCCAGGCGGGAGCAGGGCGCGCGAACGCGAGTTGCACGAAGGCCGCGAGATTCACGCAGCGCTCGGGCGCCTGCATGTCGCGCAGGATGCGGCATGCGCGTTCGCCGACCTTGGCGTACGGCGCATTCGGCGCACGGATCAGTGCGGCGGCGACGGCGGCCTCGCGTTCGTCGAGACCGGAAGGCGCCTTGCCGAACAGCGTGATCGACAGCGCGGACAGGCCGATCGTCTCGCCGCGAAACGGCACGAGGTTCAGATACGCTTCGAGAATCTGATCCTTGCGCCATGTGTGTTCGAGCCATAGCGCGCTGACGGCCTGATTCGCCTTCTGCGCGATCGAGCGTTGCCCCGAACGCTCCCGGTCGTCGTTGAGCAGACCGGTCAGCTGCATCGTGACCGTCGACGCGCCGCGCGTGCGCGTATTCCACAGATTCGCCCACGCGGCGGCCGCCGCGCCGCGCCAGTCGACGCCGCTGTGTTCATAAAAGCGCTTGTCTTCCGATACGACGATCGCTTCGCGCAGCGCCGGCGAGACGTCCGCCAGCGCGACCCAGTCACCGCGCCGCTCGGTTTTGTCGATGCGCGTGCGTTGCAGCGGCACGCCGTCGCGCGACAGCAGCAGCCAGTCGGAGCTGCGCCATTGCGTGCGTACATCGTCGAACGCGGGCAGCGCGCGCGCGGCGAGCGGCTCGGCAAGCAACAGGGCGCACAGCGCGATGCGCGCAAACGCGATGCGCCCGCTCCGCCATTTGAGCAGAGCATGGCAGCCCATCGCATCCGTGCATCCACGCATCACACGTTCTCCTTACTTCGCAGCCGCCGCCGGCTTCACGACGACGGCGGCATTCGGCAGCACGCCGAACGTCGACGGCGCGTAGAGCGCTTCGACGCGCGTCGGCGGCAGACCGAACGTGCCGACGTTGTTCAGCCGCACCGTGTACTCCACCGAGAACTTGCCCTTCGGCACGTAATCGTAGTACGCGCGATAGCCGTCGAAACCGCGTTCGACAAAGGCCGGCCACGCCTCGCCCTTCGACTTCTCGCCTTGTGTCGCGGCTTCCGAATCGCGGCCGAGGCCCGAGCCGAGTATCGTCGCGCCTGCCGGAACGGGGTCGTTGACGACGACCCAGGTCATGTCCGTTTGGGCGTCGATATCCAGATGCACGCGCACGATATCGCCGCGCGTGTTCACGCCCTTGACGGCGGGATCGACGGGCGTGACCGTCTTGGTGATCCGGTAGCCGGCGGCGAACGGTGCTTTCAGCGCGACCGCGGCGAGACTTTCGATGGTCGCCCACGGCTTGCCCGTGCCGTCGTGCGTCAACGTCAACGACATGGGCGCGCTGCGCGTTTCGGGCGGCCACGGCAGCAACTGGCTGCGCGTGTCGGCCGTCTTCGTGATGGCCGTTGCGGACGCGTAGCTGGACGCAGCGGCGGGCTGGGCCCAGGAAATCGTCTTGTCCGTCGAGCCGAGTTGCAGCTTCGTCAGCCCCGTCACGGGCACGTTCTCGAACACCTGCGAGAAGCGCTGCACGGCAATCGAACCCCACAGGTTGGCCGTCGTCGTCTGCCATGCGCCGTTCTTCTGCAGCGCCAGCAGTCCCGCGACGAGGCGCGGCATCTCGTCCTTCCAGCCGGGCATATCGACGAACGTGAGCGCCGTGCGCGCCGCATTGGTCTCCGTGCCCGACATCAGCCACCACAGATCGTCGTTGTCGGCTGTCGAGAAGGTGAGGCGCGTGCCCTGATACGTGAGCCGCGCGCGGATGATCTGCTCGGCCTGCGCGAGCTTGTCGTCGCGTTGTGGAATGTCCTTCACGCGCGACAGCACCGCGTAGTAGTCGAGCACGGCCGAGGTCGGCCACTGGTTCGGCGCAATTTCGATCGAGCCGAGCATGCTCGCGCGCGCGGCGCCGTGACGCGACAGCGCTTCGAGCGCGGCGAGCTTGCGCAGATCGAGATCCTTGCGCGGTGCCCAGAAGTTGCGTTCGAGCCGGCCTTCGACAAAGCTGACCAGGCCGCCTTCGAGCTTCGCGCGCAGTTCGTCGGGCAGCGCGAAGCGCGGGTCGAGCTTCGCGGCTTCGTCCGTCACGGACAGCAGATACGCGGTGAGCGTGGTGCTGCCCGTGTTGCCGCTGTCGTCGCCGGGCGGGAAGTAATTCGCGAGACCGTCCTTGTCGAGATAGACGGGCATGCGCGCGAGCACGCCTTGCCAGCGTGCCGGGTCGCGCAAGCCGAGCGCAACCGACGTCTGCTGTTCGAGGCAGCTATACGGATAGCGCTCGAACCAGCGGCGCACGCCCGGCATGCCGTCCGACAGCTTCGATTGCAGCGACACGGCTATGCCGCCGCGCAACGCGCCCGCTTGCGTGGCCGTGGCGTTCGGCGGCGCGGCGACGGGCAGCGAGAACGTGCCGTCGACCTGCGTGAGCGTTGCCTGCTGCACGGTGATGGGAATCGCGGCCGTCACGCGTTGCGTGACCTTGAGCGCGTCGGTCGCGTGCGATGCGCCTTGTTCCGCTGCGCCGATGTTCCAGGTCAACGCAGCGGGGTTTGCCTCGGAAAGACCGTCGGGCGGCGTGACCGTCCAGGCGACTTCGCGCGCCGAATCGGCGGCGATATCGACGGTTTGCGCTTGCAACGACAGGCCCGCCACGTTCGGCGTGACGACCACTTTCATTGCACGCGTGGTCGTGTTGCGCACCGTGAACTGCGCGCGGAACTGGTCGCCTTCGCGCACCAGCGGCGGCAAGCCGGAGATCAGTTGCAGGTCCTGCGTGCTGCGGATCGATGCGCTGCCCGTGCCGAACGTGCCGTCGCCGACGGCCGCGATCGCCACGATACGGAAGCTCGTCAACGCGTCGTTGAGCGGCACGTCGACGGACGCTTCGCCGTTCGCATCGAGCGTCACGCGCGGGTTCCACAGCAGCAGCGTGTCGAACAGTTCGCGCGTCGAGCTGTGTCCACCGCCGCCGCCAGCGGGCACGGCCTTGCGGCCGAAATGCCGGCGTCCGACAATCTCCATCTGCGCAGTCGACGTTTCGACGCCATACGCGCGCCGTTGCAGCATCGCGTCGAGCACGTCCCAGCTGTTGTTCGGCATCAGTTCGAGCAGCGCTTCGTCGACAGCGGCGACGGCGATCTGCGTGCCGGCGGGCGCGGGCTTGCCGCCGGGCATTTGCACCCGCAGCTTCACATGCGCCTTGCCGCGCACCGTGTACGACTTCCCGTCGGGCGTGACTGTCACAGCCAGTTTGTGCGCGGCCGTGCCGACCTTGATCTCGGCCAGACCGTAGCGGAACGCGGGCTTCGACAGATCGACGAGCGGTGTCGGCGCTTCGTAGTAGCGGCCTTCGTACCAGAACGCGCGCGCCCATTCGAGCGGCGCCTTCCAGCCCCACGTGAAGAACGAGTACCACGGCACTTCGCGGATGCGTCCGCGCAGCGCTAGCACCGACACATACACGTTCGGCCCCCACGCTTCGCTCACTTTCAGCTCGACAGTCGGGTCCTTGCCGTCCAGTTTCACGACATGCGTTTCGACGATGCCTTCACGCTCGACGGCGACGAGCGCGGTCGCGAAGCGGAACGGCATGCGTACCTGGAAGCGCGCCGTTTCGCCGGGTTCGTAGGCGCTTTTTTCGGGCAGCACGTCGATGCGGTCGGTGTTTTCGCCGCCGAACCACAGGTCTTCCTCACGCGTGACCCACACGGAAGTCGTGGCCGTCGATGCATGGCCCTCGCCGTCCTTCGCGGTGACGACGAGATCGACGTTGCCCGCTTCCTTGAGTTTCGCGTCGCAGCTCATCAGGCCGTGGTCGTCGCTCTTGCCGCTGCACAGCGTGCCGAGGTCTTTGGTTTCCGTGTGGTTGTCGTACGCATAGAAGCCGCCGACCATGCGCTTTCTCGACGTGATCGTGATACGCGCGATGCCGCGCACCTCGAGCGGCACGCCCGCGCGCGGCTTGCCTTGCAGATCGACGGCGAGCGCCTTCACGGGCACCGCATTGCCGACCGACACCCATTGCCCCGACTTCACGCCCGCGACGACGGCGGCGGGCCACAGCGTCGCGTTGCCGCTGATGGTCTGCACTTCGCCGTTCGGATCGGCGAAGGTCGCTTCGAGCGCGAGACGTTTCGGCGCATCCACTTGCGGCAGATTCTTCAGGCTCAGGCTGCCGGCTCCGTTGCGATCGAGCGTAACGGGTTCCTTG
Organism: Paraburkholderia sp. XV; assembly: GCF_020177535.1. Classification (NCBI taxonomy): domain Bacteria; kingdom Pseudomonadati; phylum Pseudomonadota; class Betaproteobacteria; order Burkholderiales; family Burkholderiaceae; genus Paraburkholderia; species Paraburkholderia sp. XV. The sequence goes on from NZ_JAGUUD010000085.1 coordinate 13,861, forward strand.
TCGGCGACCAGCTTCGACGTGTCGTCGTCGGCCGCCTGTTCGCTTTCTTCGTCATTGGACGACGCGTTGGCGTCGTTGCGTTTTTTGTACGGCGCGAAGCTGAACTCCGGATACGTGCCGGCGAAAGCGGGCGTCGTGCTCTTCATCAGCGCCGAGACCTGCACGGGCAGGCCCGACGCGCCGCCGCCAGACATGTAGTCGATCTGCAGCGTGACGGGCGCTTCGCTCGCGGCAACGAGCGGGTGGTTCTTTTCGTCGCGTACGGCGATCGAGCCTTTGAATACGGGCAGGCGAAATTCTTCGACGCGGAAGCTGCCCGACGAATAACGATGGCGGGCCGAGTCGGCGCTGCTGTCGTCGTCGCTGTCGTTGTTCGATGTGTCGTCGTTCGATGCCGCGCTTGCATCGCCGTCATCGAGCGACACGCTGTATTCGCCGAGCTTCGCCGCGGCGGGAATCGCGAAGGTCGAGTCCGCCGTGTGATCGGCGCTCCATTTCAGCGGCATATGCCAGCTCTGTCCGCTGCCGAGATGGCGGATCGTCAGGCGCGTGGGGTAGGTCTTCGGGAAAGCGAGGCCGTGCATCGTCTCGACGCGGATCATGTGCTTCATCGACACCGTCTCACCCGCGCGCAGCAGCGTGCGGTCGAACACGGTATGCGCGCGCACGGTCTGCTCGATGCTCGTGTCGGTCGGCACGTTGAAGCGCCACGCTTCGATGCCGCGATTCCAGTCGGAGCGCACAAAGGCCATGTCGTGACCCGTCTTCGGATCGTCGATGCGCGCCGACACGAAGAAGCCTTCGAAGCTGTCTTCGCTGCATTCGTTGCGCGACGTCAGCGACTGGTTGATGGTCAGCACGCCGTGCGCGTCGGTCTTGCCCGATGCAAGCTCGTCGCCGTTGCAGTCGCTCACGTACACGTCGGCGTTCGGCACGGGCTGGCCCTTGTCGAGCGTCGTCACCCACACGACGCTATTCTCGCGGCCTTGCTTGAAGTGCACGCCGAGGTTCGTGACGAGCACGGCCGTGCGCACGTACATCGGCGCCTGCTTGCCGAGCAGCGATGCGCCGAGCGCGGGCGACGCGAGTTCGATCACATAGAAGCCCGGTTTCGTCACGGGCACGCCGACTACTTCGAAAGGCCGCAGCGCTTTCGGATCGGCCTTCGGCAGCGCGAGCGTTTCGACGTTCGCTTGACCCGCGAGCAGCGACAGCGAACGTATGTCGATCAGCGGATTCTTGCGGTCCTCGGCTGGGTCCGAGTCCTCGGCCCGGCGCGGCACGATCACGGGACGCGGATTGTGCGCGAGCAGTTGCGGCATCTGCTGGTTGATCGACTGGCGGTCCATCATGAAGCCGTCGAAACGGTCGACGTTGCGCATCCAGCGGCGAATATCGCCGTCGGCGTCGACGCGCAACTTCGTGAACTGCGCGTTGCCCGCATTGAGCCCCGCGATATGCAGATCGGCCTCGACGTTGCGCAGCGTGACGGGCACGAGCGCGGGCATGCCCGGTTCCGCGAAACGCTCGATGATGCCGAACGTGCCCGACGAAAACTTCGCAAGCGGCGGCATCGGCGCCGTCGCGGTCTTCAGCGGAAAGAGGTCCGCGTTGCTCAGCGCGCGGCCGCTGACGTCCTTGAGATTCGCAGGAAGCTCGATGGTCAGATCGGTGCGCTCAGGCAGCGGCGCGGCGAATTCGACGGTGCTGGTTTGCGGGTCTTTGTCGTCAGGGGAGAAGCCTGGCTTGATCTCGCCGTTGGGCCCCTTGATGCGAATCTTTTCCGCATCGGTGCGCAGGATGGGCGCGTTGAACTGCACGCGCAGCGGACGCAACGGCGTGCAAGGCGCCTTCGCGTTCTCGCGCTCGCAACTGAAGCTCGCGGCAAAGGGTTCGCGCACGTTGAAGTCGAAGCGGCGCTCGACGTCGTTGGCAATGCCGCTCGGACTCGCGACGCCCTTGCCGTAGACGAGTTGCGCCTTCGTGCCGGACGGCAGCGTCTGCTGGCATTGCAGCGTCAGCACGCGGGCCGCTTCCTTCTGCAGACGGAAGCGCTTGAGCAGTTCGGTGCGCGTGGCGGCATCGACGTTCTTCACGGGAATCCGGTTGCCCAGGCCGCTCGATTCGCACCACACGTGCTGTCGCACCGACGCATCCGTCGCCGGACCGTTGAGCCGTACGACGAACGCCTGGTCTTCCTCGATTTCGCCCCCGTAGGGCTGCACGTTCTGCACGAACGGGCCGCCTGTTTCGAACGTGTAGTGACGCGGGCCCGTCAACGCCTGGCCCGCCGACGATTTCAACCCGTCGTTCAGATCCACCGAGCAGGCGACGCCGGGCGGCAGATCGGCGGTGAAGTCCCATGCCCAGGTTTTGCCGTCGATCCAGCGCGGCTGGCCGGCACTCGCCGATGCGTCGTTGCACTTGATACGCGCGGGCGCGGGCAGATCGGGGGCGCCGAACGCGACCATTGATTCGTCGAACTTGACGACCACCTGGCGGACCTGCGCGACCTTGCCTTGTGGCGTGACCTGCGTGATGCGCGCTGCATCGGCGCGCCATGTGACGCTGATGAGGAAACCGAGCATCGCAGCCGCTGCGGCTGCCCATATCGCTTGACGTTTGACGGTGCCGCTTTGCATCGACTGCGCTCCCGGTTTCATTTTTCTTTCGGATGGGAGCCGATTCTAACTGACGCTTTCGACGTTCCCAACCTGCTTCACAGGTAGGATCACGCTTGAATCCCACGCATTGTCACGCAAAGTCACGCATTATCAGATAGCGCTTGACTTAGAGTTCACTCGAAGTCCTAACCTGAGTTCCGTCATGTCGAAAGCTCTCACCATCGGTCAGGTCGCCGCGACGAGCGGCGTCTCCACGCATACGCTGCGTTACTACGAGCAGGCGGGATTGTTGCGGTCGATCGGCCGCACGGACGCGGGGCATCGCCTGTATGCGCCCGCCGATCTCGACTGGCTGCAATTCGTGATGCGTCTGAAGGCGACGGGGATGCCGATCGCCGGCATGCAGGCGTTTGCCGCGTTGCGTGCCGAAGGCGACGCGACGTTCGGCGCGCGGCGCGCGATGCTGATCGAGCATCGCGACGCCGTGCTCGCGCGCATCGCCGAGTTGCAGACCAACCTCGACGCGATCAGCGACAAGATCGCGTTTTACGAGGCGGCCGAACGTGAGGCATCGACAGGATGAATCGACAACTCATATGTAAAGGACTCGCCATGAATCACGCACACGACGATCGTTATGCACGCGGCTGGGACAAGCTGAAGGAAATCGACGGCACGGCAGGGGAGAAGGTGATCGCATCGCTCGCGCCGATTGCGCCGGATTTCGCGCGGCTCTTGATCGAGTTCCCGTTCGGCGACGTGTATAGCCGTCCGCAACTCGACCTGCGCGCGCGGGAAATCGCGACGATCGCTGCGCTGGCCGCACTCGGCAACGCGCAGCCGCAACTCAAGGTGCATATCGAAGCGGCGTTGAACGTCGGTTGCACGCGCGAGGAGATCGTCGAAGTGTTCATGCAGATGGCCGTGTATGCGGGATTTCCGGCGGCGTTGAATGCGCTGTTCGCGGCACGCGAGGTGTTCGAGCGGCGCGATGAAGAGGAAGCGGCGGAGGCCGCAGTCTGAGTCGTTGGATGATCGGCGGCGGGTTGGCGGAAGGGTTCGAGTGCAACTAACGGTCTGTTTTAATAACATTCTCCAAACTGGCGTACGCGGCCCGTTCCAAAAACCCGGTCTGTAGAGGGAGATCGTCGGTTGCGGAGCAGCAGGGCGGTGCTGTCGGTCGGCACGGAGGACGAGCGCCACTGCGGTAGCGCCGGCTGCAAGCGAATCAGGCCGCGCTGTCCGCCTGCTGCGCGGCGCCCAGCCGCACCGACCGCGCGCTGATCGACCGCAAATACAAGGCGAGACCGATGCCCGCGATCAGCAGGCTCGCCGCATTCGCGAGCCAGAATCCACGCGCGCCCGTGAACGATTCGGGCACCCAGCCGCCGACGTCGAACCCGAGCGCATACCCGCCGCCCAACCCGACGCCCCACAACGCAACGGCATAGATCACGGTCGGCACGATGGCCACTCGATACGCGCGCAGCACGAACGCCGAGGTGATCTGCAGCGCGTCGCACAGGTGATAGAACACGACGATCAGCACGAGCGGCATCGCGGCTTGCGCGACATGCGCGTTCGGCGTGTAGCCCGCGATGATGACGGGCCGCAGCGCGAGCACGATCACGCCGTAGCAGCACGCGATCGCCACCGCCATCGCAATGCCGTGCCGCGCGAGCGTGCGCGCCGCTTCGTAGCGATGCGCGCCGAGCGCCTGCGCAACGAGCGTCGAGGTGGCGATGCCGATCGACAGCGGCGTCATGTACAGCACCGCGCCGATGTTGCCCGCGATCTGATGACCGGCCAGCGTCGTCGTGCCGAAGCGCGCGATAAAGAGCGCCATGAACGTGTACGACGTCACCTCGATCAGATACGACAGCCCCATCGGCACGCCGAGCTTCAACTGCGCCGCCTGACGCCGCCACACCGGCCAGCAGAAATGCCGGAAGATCGCGAAAGGCCGGAACACGTCGAGCTTCGTCATCACCGTCATGCCGACGATGGCAAGCGTCCAGTTGATCAGAATGCTGGCGAGCGCGGCGCCCGGACCGCCAAGCGCCGGCAAGCCGAGCTTGCCGAAAATCAGCAACACGTTGAGCGGCAGCTTCAGCAGCAGCGCGCCGATCTGCAGGATCATCACGAGCCGCGGCTGGCCGACGGCATTCGTCAGCGAGCTATAGACGCGGAACGCGAGGCTCGCGGGCAAGCCGAACGCGAGTATCTGCAGATAGGACACGGTGCGCTCGCGCAGCGCCTCGGGTGCTCGCGCAAGCTGCAGCAGCGGGTGAGGGAAGAAGAGAATCAGAAAGCCGATTACCGCGAGCGCCAGCGCGAGCCACAGCGCCTGGCGCACTTCCTCGCCGATTTCCTCGTAGCGCGCCGCGCCGTAGAGCTGACCGGCGATCGGTTGCAGCGCCGTCAGAATGCCCGTCAGACCGATATACACCGAAATGTAGATCGACGAGCCAAGGCCGAGCGCGGCGAGATCGGTTGCGGAGAAGCGGCCGACCATCGCCGTGTCGATCACCCCGAACGCGATGATGGCCAGTTGGCCGATCAGCACGGGCCACGCCAGCCCGGCGATTTTCCGCACATCGGCGAACATGGTCAGCCAGTTTTCTTCGGGCGCCACGGGCGGCGCTTGACGGGCGGCTGCGGCCGGTCGATACGCACGTACAGGCGGAAGCGTTCGTCGCGGTCGGCGACGCGGCGGCCTTCCCAGACGAGCTTCCAGACGAAGTTGGACATCGCGCTCGGCTCGCCGAAGTCCTGCGTGTCCTGGCGCAGCAGCACGTCGCAGTCTTCGTCGAACGAAAAATGCATGTCGCCGAAGTAGGCGAACGTGGCGATCTGCGCGTCGCCCAGGCGAGCGGGCGATATGCAGTTGTAGTCCGACGGCAGGTGCGCGGCGATCTGCTGGGCGACGTCCTTGTAGGTCCGACTGTAGTTGACGACGGGCAGCCACAGTGTCATCAGCAGCACCCACATCAGCGTCGTGCCTGCGCTCGACAGCACGACGCTGCGCCACAGCACCTTCGGATGACGCGCCACGCGCCATTGCACCAGCACGAACCAGCAGACGGTCACGGCGACCGCGCACACGAACGACAGAATCTTGAACTGCGGCGTGAAGCCCGGCGCGAGGCGCGCAAGATTGCGCGCCAGCTGATGCGGAAAGCCCGTCATGCCCGCGAGCCACACCAGCCACACGAACGAGCCCAGCACGGTGAAACTGAGCACCGCGAACCAGTCGATCGCGTTGATCGCGCCGCGCTTGAGCGTCGGCAGCGCGAACGCGGCGATCACCGCGAGCGCGGGCGTCAGCAGGATGAACAGACGGTTCGAGCCGTGGCTTTGCAGCACGACGAGAACCAGCATCGGCGCGATCACCGACAGCGGAATCGCGATGTGCGGCGCGCGCCGCAGGCCGGCCCAGCTGAACCACGCCCAGATCGCGAGCGGCCACGCGGGCCACGCGAACAGCGACAGGTTCTTGAGGGCGTAGAGCAGCGTCGAGCCATACGGGCCCGCGAACGCATGCAGACTGCCGCGCATCCACTGCTGGAGGAACCAGACGGCGTCATCGGGATAGAGCGCGATGGCCGCCAGCGGCCACGCCACCGACAGCGCCAGCGCGACGGGCAGACCGGCCAGCATCAGCGTGCGCCAGTGCGTCTCGTGGACGATCACCATCATCGCGAAGGTGCCGATCAGCAGCGCGCCGACCAGCACAGGACTGCTCGTCAACGTGACGAGGCCGATCGCGCCACCCCAGATCAGTGCGCCCTGGACGGGTTTGTCGACCATCCGCACCAGACCGTAGACGAGCATCGCGATGCAGACGAACTGTGCGATTTGCGGCGTGGTTTCGTGGCCGCGCTCGGCGAGGCCGAAGGTGGCGAGCAGGATCAGCAGCGCGCCGTCGCCGAGCGTGCGGCCATAGTCGCGCGGCTCGGGCTCGCCGCCGAATGCGTATTTGAACGGCTGCACCTCGGGCCGGCGGCCGAGCAGATAGGCCGCGTACCAGACGAACGCGCACGCCGCACAGAACAGCAGGCCAGTGAACACGCGCGACGCATTGCTTGCATCGACCAGCGGGTCCAGTACGCGGATCGCGCTCGCGCCGAGCCAGTAGCCAAGCGGCGCGTCCGACGTCATGTACTTGCCCACCAGATTCGGCAGCAGCCAGTCGTGCAGGGAGCCGTTGGCCATCGTCCACATGACGCCGAAACCGGCTGCATCCTCGTTCTTCCACGGGTCGCGCCCGAACAGGCCAAACGACGCATACACGACGCAGATGGTGAGCAGCAGCCAGCGCGGCAGCGCGCTGGTGGCGGAGGCGGTGAGGCGAACGACAGATCTCATGCGGTGTTCGTGTGGGGCCGCGCGCGTGGCAGCCGTGAGTTATTGGTAAAGCGCAGGAGGCGTCTCGAAATCAGACATGCGGCATTGTAGACGGGTGGCGCGGTGCGCGTCACACGCTGCCTTACAGACAGTTGCACAGCAGATAAACGGGCGAGGGCCGGGCGGATTGCCGATGCGAACCCGGGCGGTGTGCCGATAAAGCGTCCACCGACAAAAAAGGGCAGCTTTCGCTGCCCTTTTTGCATCGTAGCGGCCCGGACGATAGTCGGGGCCACCCGTGTGTCACTTCCCGGGGTATTACTTGCCGGCCTTGCCCGAAGCGCGGGCGCCGAACTTCTTGTTGAACTTCTCGACGCGGCCTGCCGTGTCCATGATCTTTTGCTGGCCCGTGTAGAACGGGTGCGATTCCGACGAAACTTCGATCTTCGCCAGCGGGTACGTCTTGCCTTCGAATTCGCCCGTTTCCTTCGTCTGGATGGTCGAGCGCGTCACGAACTTGAAGTCGATCGACATATCGACGAACAGGACTTCGCGGTAATTCGGGTGAATGCCTTCTTTCATGGTCTTTCCTTTAGTCTGGCGGTAGCCAACCCGGGAGCCGGAGGATTCCGCAACCGCGAGCCACTTGCCTAAGGTCGAAAAACGGCGATTATGCCAGAAAATCAGACCTTTGACGAGGTTTTCGGCAGTTTTCTGGCAGCCGCGGCGCTTGGTTGCTTTCAGTTATTTTTCTTTTCGAATCAGACGTTTACGTCGCCGAGCGCGCCCGTGCGCGCGGGGTCTTGCCGGTAATAGCGCGCGAGCAGCCGGTATAGCTCGGGATACTCCGCGTCGAACTCGCGCGGCTTCACGAACAGCGCCTCGCTGCACACGGCAAAAAATTCCGACGGATGGTCGGTTGCATAAGGATCGATCAGCGATTCGCGCTCGAAGCGCGCCCAGCGGCGGTCCGGCACGGCGTCCACCTTCGCGCAGAACCGGTCGTATGCGTGGTCGAACACGTCCGCCCATTGGGCGGCGTCGAGCGGCGCATGGAGCCTGCGAAAGAGGGGCGGGTGGCCATCCGCTTCGCCCGTCACCATGTCGATCTTGTGCGCGAACTCGTGAATCACGACGTTGTAGGCGTCCGAGCCGTCCGTCATCTGCGCGTCTTCCCACGACAGGATCACGGGTCCGCCTTCCCACGCTTCGCCGCTCGCGTCGTGCTCGACTTCATGCACGACGCCGTCCTCGTCTTCAACGGTCTTGCGGATCACGAACTCGCCCGGATAAACGATCACGCCGACCCAGCCGCGATACAGCTCCAGCCCGAGATTGAGCACGGGCAGGCAGGCCTGCACGGCGATCGCGACGGTGATCTGCTCCGTCAGTTCGAGATCGTGCGCGGTCGAGAATTCCTTTTGCGCGATGAACAGACTCGTCATCTCGCGCAGGCGCTGCAGGTCGGCGGGCGCCAGATGCGACAGGAACGGCAGGCCGTCGAGCGTCGCCTGCCAGAGCGCGTCGTCGATCGCGTAGGTGCGTAGCGCGCGGTCGCGGCGGCGCGTGTCGAGCCATCGGGTGAGTTTCGAAAACATCGCGTGCGTGGATTCGTTTGAATGATCGATGTCGCGCGGTTGCGCGACATGCCGGGCCGCCCCTGCCGCGTTCAGGCTTTCGTGCCTTTGGCGCGCTTCAACGCGGCCGATGCGCGCCGCTTCCGGATCAGTTCGTCGGCGCTCTCGCCGGCGAGACGGCGCTGCACGTAATCCAGATCGTCGCTCAGTTCGGCTTTGAGCTTCTGCGCTTCCTTCAGTTCGCGCTGCACGGATTCGATCCGCGCATCGAGCGACTCGACCTGCTGCGCGAGACCGTCGCGTATCTGCTGCAACGATTCCATCGAATAGCCGCGGCGTCCGCTTTCGGTGTTTTCGAGCGGCCGCTTCAGCATTTCGGTAATGCCCGCCAGCGAAAAACCTAGCGCGCGCAAACGCAGGATGCGCGAAAAACGTTCGAGATCTTCCTCGTCGTACAGACGATAGCGGCCCTCGCTGCGGCTGGGCGTGACGAGCCCGCGCTCTTCGTAGTATTTGAGCGTGCGCGGCGTGACGGCCAGGCGTTCGGCGGCGTCGCGAACGGTCAACAGAACGGGGGAGTCGGCGATCGGCATGGGGATGCTTCACTGGTCGGCGGGACGTGAAGCATTATAGAGATAGGCGCGGGTTCGCATGGTCGCTTGCGCAGGCGCCGGGCGCGAAGATAAAAAAAGCGCCTGCTCGGAAGCAGGCGCTTTTGGTGAATGCGAACCTCGACGGTTATTTAGCCGCCGCCGCGACGCATCATGTCGAAGAATTCGGCGTTGTTCTTCGTCTGGCGGATCTTGTCGAGCAGGAATTCCATCGCTTCGACTTCGTCCATGTCGTGGATGAACTTGCGCAGCACCCAGATCTTTTGCAGGATCTCGGGCTTGATCAGCAGTTCTTCGCGACGCGTGCCGGACTTGTTCAGGTTGATCGACGGATAGACACGCTTTTCCGCGAGACGCCGCTCGAGGTGCACTTCCATGTTGCCCGTGCCCTTGAACTCTTCGTAGATCACGTCGTCCATGCGGCTGCCCGTTTCGATCAGCGCCGTGCCGATGATGGTCAGCGAACCGCCTTCCTCGATGTTACGGGCCGCGCCGAAGAAGCGCTTCGGACGTTGCAGCGCGTTCGCGTCGACACCGCCCGTCAGCACCTTGCCCGATGCGGGGACAACCGTGTTGTAGGCGCGTGCGAGACGGGTGATCGAGTCGAGCAGAATGACCACGTCGTTCTTCATTTCGACGAGGCGCTTGGCTTTTTCGATCACCATTTCGGCGACCTGCACGTGACGCGCGGCCGGTTCGTCGAAGGTGGAGGCAATGACTTCGCCCGCCACCGAGCGCTGCATTTCCGTCACTTCTTCAGGACGTTCGTCGATCAGCAGCACGAACAGGATCACGTCCGGATGGTTCTGCTTGATGGCATGCGCGATGTGCTGAAGCATCACGGTCTTGCCGGACTTCGGCGACGCGACGAGCAGGCCGCGCTGACCCTTGCCGATGGGCGCGATCATGTCGATGATCCGGCCCGTGACGTTTTCTTCGCCACGCATTTCACGTTCGAGCAGCAGCACCTTGTTCGGGTGCAGCGGCGTCAGATTCTCGAACATGATCTTGTGCTTCGAGGCTTCCGGCGGCTGGCCGTTGACCTTGTCGACCTTCACCAGCGCGAAGTAGCGCTCGCCGTCCTTCGGCGTGCGGACTTCACCTTCGATCGTGTCGCCCGTATGCAGGTTGAAGCGGCGGATTTGCGACGGGCTGATGTAGATGTCGTCCGTGCTGGCGAGATACGAGGTTTCCGGCGAGCGCAGGAAGCCGAAGCCGTCTGGCAGCACTTCGAGAGTGCCGTCACCGAAGATCGTTTCGCCCGTTTTGGCGCGCTTTTTTAGAATGGCGAACATCAGTTCCTGCTTGCGCAGGCGGTTCGCACTTTCGATCTCGAGACCATTGGCCATCTCGATCAATTGGGACACGTGCAGAGTCTTAAGCTCGGATAAATGCATACGGAGAACCCGCAGAGAAGGTGCGACCTGAAATGAAATCTGGGAGGAGAAGTGAGCGGAACCGCTCAAGGACTTACTCGTCTTTTAGACGTTTTGTGGATTCTAGCATAGCACACGCCAAAACCAGCCTGCGCGGCCGGTTCTTTGTCGGCGCATGATTCTTGTTGTCATTGTTGTCCAGCGACAACAAGAATCATGCGGCTCGCTTCATGCGTGGCGGGACTTCATTGCCGACGCACTGCGCGAGCCGGGCAACGCGCCTGCTGCGCGCGTGCCGTCCGCGGGTGCAGATTAAAGATTGCCGTCGAGGAACGCGGTGAGTTGCGACTTCGACAATGCCCCGACCTTTTGTGCAGCGACCGCGCCGTTCTTGAAGAGGATCAGCGTGGGAATGCCGCGCACGCCGAACTTGACGGGCGTGGATTGATGCTCGTCGACATTGATCTTGGCGATCTGCAGGCGATCAGCGTAGTCCTTCGCAACTTCGTCGAGGATCGGCGCGATCATCTTGCACGGGCCACACCATTCCGCCCAGAAATCGAGCAGCACGGGTTTGTCGGATTTGACGACGTCCTGTTCAAACGACGCGTCGCTAATATGCTTGATGTGTTCGCTCATTTGTGTGAATACCTCTTTCGGTTCGAGGCCTGCTTTGAATGCCCGCCACGATACAACAAAATCAGAAAACTTTCCGTTCGCTTCGCCACAGGACAAACCATCAAACGCACCGCGGGAAGTATCGTGGGGACACCTTCAGGAGGGCGGGCTGGCTTGGCTTTGCGGGCCACTTGAACGTCAGTTTAGCCTAAATTGCTATGCGTTGCCCGTCGTGATAGTACGCATTCCGACAGTAGGGTTTCCGCGCCGCGCCTCACATGATTCAGTTGATGCCAGTGTCGATACGAAGCGTGGCGGTCCCTCGTGGCATTACCTATCTGGAGTTCGCCTGCGCGAACACAAGAGGGCCGCAGCGAAGTTCGAACGAGGTTTCTGCGCGTTTTGTCTGCGAGCCTCTCGCGCAGCGCAACGAGCGATGTTAGAATACGACGTGACGGGCCTCCTCGCATGGAGGTGCGGTCAACCTGGTCAGGTCGGGAACGAAGCAGCCACAGCCGTTTTCCGCCAGTGCCGAGGGTCAGGCTCGTCACCTTCCTTTTTTCCCCCTCGTTTTACTTCCCCTGTTTGTTCTCTTTGCAGCGTCGTTCGAAACGCGGCATCTTCTATCGCCTGCCTAGCGAAATTCAATGAAGCGTCAAAGCGTCGTCGCGCCTTGTCTGAACACGCTACCGATTCGTCTTTACGCGTCAGTCTTGCTGATACAATTTCCGGATGACCTATCAAGTTCTCGCACGCAAATGGCGGCCGAAGGATTTCGCTTCGCTCGTCGGACAGGAGCACGTGGTGCGCGCGCTCACGCACGCGCTCGACGGCGGCCGTCTGCACCACGCCTATCTGTTTACCGGCACGCGTGGCGTCGGCAAGACGACGCTGTCGCGGATCTTCGCGAAGGCGCTCAACTGTGAGACGGGTGTCACGTCCACGCCGTGCGGCGTGTGCCGCGCGTGCCGCGAGATCGACGAAGGGCGCTTCGTCGATTATGTCGAGATGGACGCGGCGAGTAACCGCGGCGTCGACGAAATGGCTGCGCTCCTGGAGCGCGCGGTGTACGCGCCCGTCGACGCGCGCTTCAAGGTCTACATGATCGACGAAGTGCACATGTTGACGAACCACGCGTTCAACGCGATGTTGAAGACGCTGGAAGAACCGCCGCCGCACGTCAAGTTCATCCTCGCCACCACCGACCCGCAAAAGATTCCCGTCACCGTGTTGTCGCGCTGCCTTCAGTTCAACCTGAAGCAGATGCCGGCAGGACATATCGTGTCGCACCTCGAGCGCATTCTCGGCGAAGAGAACATTCCGCACGAAGCGCAAGCGCTGCGCCTGCTCGCGCGCGCGGCGGACGGCTCGATGCGCGATGCGCTGTCGCTGACCGATCAGGCCATCGCGTACTCGGCGAACCAGGTCACCGAGGAAGCCGTGCGCGGCATGCTCGGCGCGCTCGATCAAAGCTATCTGATCCGCCTGCTCGACGCGCTGGTCGCGGGCGACGGCGCGGCGGTGCTGTCGGTTGCCGACGAAATGGCATTGCGCAGCCTGTCGTTCTCGACCGCGCTGCAGGATCTCGCCGGGCTGTTGCACAAGATCGCGTGGGCGCAGTTCGCGCCGTCGTCGGTGCTGGACGAGTGGCCGGAAGCCGCCGACCTGCGCCGTTTCGCCGACGCGCTGAGTCCGGAGCAGGTGCAACTGTTCTATCAGATCGCGACGATCGGCCGAAGCGAACTGGGCCTCGCGCCAGATGAATACGCGGGCTTCACGATGACGCTGTTGCGCATGCTCGCGTTCGAACCGGCTCCGAACGGCGGCGGCGGAGGCGGCGTGGCGCCTGCTGGGCGTTCGAGCGTCCCGGCGGCTGGAGCGAAGCGCACGGGTGCGCCTGTCGCGGCGGCGGCTGCCGCGCCGCAGGCTCGCGCCAGCGAGGCGCCGGCGGCTGCCGTTGCGATTGCGCCGCGCGTCGCCCCGGAGGCGAAACCCGAACCCGCGCTGGTTCAGCCGCAAGCCGCTCCTGAAGCGGCCGTGCCGCCAGCGCCAGCGCCTGAAATCCAGGCCGCGCCTGTCGATGCCGCCGTCACGCCGCTGTCGGTGGCAGGGGCTTCGAGCTCCGCCGAATCGACCGCGAATGTCGATGCACCGGTTGCTTCCGTCCGGCAACAAGACAACGCTGCGCCGCAAGACGACGCCTCCACGCAGCCCGAATCGGCGCCGCGTCGCGCAGGCGGCGCGGGCGCCGCGCTCGACGTGCTGCGCAATGCGGGCCTGAAGGTATCGGCAGGAGGCCGTGCAGCCTCGGCCTCGGCTTCGCCCGCGTCAGCGGCGCCTGCCGCACCCGCCAAGCCCGCCGCGCCGCGTGTCGCCGTTCGCGTGCCGACGCCCGATCCCGCGCGCCGCGCCGCGGCCGCCGCACAGCAGGGAAGCGCCGCGCGCACGCAGACGGCGCGCGCCGCGCAGCCGCCGGGCGCCTCGGGCGTTCCGCCGTGGGACGACATTCCGCCCGACGACTACATGCCCGCATCGTCGGACGATGCGTTCTTCGCGGCTTCCGACGACAACTTCATTCCCGTCTTCGACAGCGGCCCGGACGACATGCTGGTCGGGCGAGGCAATGCGCCCGCCGCGCCTGTCGCCACAGCCGCGCCCGTCGTCGACATCCGCACGCTGCCGCCCGCCGTGCCGCTCGATGCGATCGGCGTCGCGGGCGACTGGCCGGCGCTCGCCGTCACGCTGCCGCTCAAGGGCATCGCTTATCAGCTCGCGTTCAACAGCGAACTGATGGCCGTCGAGGGCAAGACGCTCAAACTGAATGTCGCAGTCCAGCTTTACACCGAGTCCGCGCAGGTCGCGAAGCTCAAGGCGGCGCTCGCCGAACGTCTGGGCAATGAAATCGATGTGCAGGTCGAAGTCGGCCCGGTGCGGCGCACGGCCGCCGTGCTCGATTCGATCGAACGCGCGAAGCGCCAGCAGGAAGCCGAGCGCGAGATCGGCGCCGATCCGTTCGTGCAGTCGCTGATCCGCGAATTCGGCGCGAGCATCGTGCCGGGTTCCGTTCGCCCGCTTGCGCCGGGCGCCGAAGGCGGCCAGAGCGCGGCCGGCCACTGACATCCGCGCGCGCCTTCCGCGCCTCCCATTACGCCGACGCGCACGCGCCCAACCGAATCCACTATTACGAAGGAGCAAGTCCATGATGAAAGGTCAACTCGCCGGGCTGATGAAGCAGGCCCAGCAGATGCAGGAAAACATGAAGAAGATGCAGGAGCAACTCGCGCAGATCGAAGTCGAGGGGCAGTCGGGCGCGGGTCTCGTCAAGGTGACGATGACCTGCAAGAACGACGTGCGCCGCGTATCGATCGATCCGAGCCTGCTCGCCGACGACAAGGACATGCTCGAAGACCTCGTCGCCGCTGCCTTCAACGATGCCGTGCGCAAGGCGGAAGCCACCGCGCAGGAAAAAATGGGTGGCATGACTTCCGGCCTGCCGCTGCCGCCGGGATTCAAGCTGCCGTTCTAATTGCGCGCGGCGTGTCGCGCGCGGCGCATCGCCTCATGGCCTGATGCCCGCGCGTTCGCCGTTGGTTGTCAAACGGCGCGGTTTCGCACGCCGCAACGCATTCGCGATTCAATCCACTACACGTCGACGCCGCCGTACCAGCATGAAACAACCTTCCGCCTTGTCGGCGCTCGTCGAAGCGCTGCGCGTACTCCCCGGCGTCGGTCCGAAGTCCGCGCAGCGTATGGCATATCACCTGATGCAGCACGATCGGGAAGGCGCCGAGAAACTCGGCCGCTCACTGCTGTTTGCCACCGAGCATCTGCAGCACTGCGAGAAATGCAACACGTTCACGGAAGCGCAGATCTGCGAGGTCTGCAGCGACAGCGAACGCGATCCGACGCTGCTGTGCGTCGTCGAAACGCCAGCCGACCAGATCATGCTCGAACAGACCATGACCTACCGTGGCCTGTATTTCGTGCTGATGGGGCGCCTCAGTCCACTCGATGGCATCGGCCCGAAGGAAATCCATTTCGACCGGCTCGTCAGGCGCGCATCGGACGGCGTGGTCAAGGAAGTCGTGCTCGCAACCAACTTCACCAATGAAGGCGAGGCGACGGCTCATTATCTCGGCCAGACGCTCAAGGCGCGTGGCCTGTCCGTCACGCGGCTCGCGCGCGGCGTGCCCGTGGGCGGCGAACTCGAATATGTCGACGCGGGCACGATCGCGCGCGCAATGCTCGACAGGCGTTCGATGTAACGGCGCGCCGTCCGAACCGCAACGCGTGACGGCAGAACCGCCCGGCCAGCATAACGAAGATCAGGAGACACATGAGCGCATCCACTTCAACGCCAACGGATAAACCCGAAGCGGACAAGCCCAAGGGGCCGCTCGCGGGCGTCAAGGTGCTCGAACTCGGCACGCTGATCGCGGGTCCGTTCGCCGCGCGCTTTCTCGGTGAATTCGGCGCGGACGTGATCAAGATCGAAGATCCGAAGGGCGGCGATCCGCTGCGCAAATGGCGCAAGCTCTATCCCGAAGTGGGCGGCACGTCGTTGTGGTGGGCCGTGCAGGCGCGCAACAAGAAGTCGGTGACGATCAATCTGAAGGCCGAAGAAGGCAAGGAAATCGTCCGCAAGCTCGCGAAAGAAGCGGATATCGTCGTCGAGAATTTCCGGCCCGGCCTGCTCGACAAACTGGGGCTCGGCTATGACGTGCTGTCGGCGGAAAATCCCGGTCTCGTGATGGTGCGCCTGTCCGGCTACGGACAAACGGGCCCGTATCGCGACCGTCCCGGTTTCGGCGCGATTGCCGAATCGATGGGCGGGCTGCGCCACATCACCGGTTATCCGGACTTGCCGCCGCCGCGCATCGGCATTTCGATCGGCGATTCGATCGCGGCGCTGCACGGCGTGATCGGCGCGCTGATGGCGCTGCATCACCGGCAGGTGAACGGCGGCAAAGGGCAGGTCGTCGATGTCGCGCTGTACGAGGCCGTGTTCAACATGATGGAAAGCGTGGTGCCCGAATACGGCGTGTACGGCATGGTGCGCGAGCGCACGGGCGCATCGCTGCCGGGCATCGTGCCGTCCAATACCTATCCGTGCCGCGACGGCAGCATCGTGATCGGCGGCAACAGCGATCCCATCTTCAGGCGGCTGATGCTCGCGATCGACCGTGAAGATCTCGCGAACGATCCGGCGCTCGCGCATAACGACGGCCGCGTGCCGCGCACGCAGGAGATCGACGGCGCGATCGCCGCGTGGCTCGCCAGCCGCACGATCGACGAAGCGCTCGACGTGCTGAACGCCGCCGACGTGCCCGTGGGCCGCATCTACAGCGTCGCCGACATGTTCACCGATCCGCAGTACGTCGCGCGCCAGATGATCCAGACATTCAAGTGGCAGGACGGCCGCGACATCACGCTGCCGAACGTCACGCCGAAGCTCTCGGAGACGCCTGGCGAGACGCGCTGGCTCGGACCCGAACTGGGTGAACATACGGATGAAGTTCTGCAAACGCTGGGTTATGATGCGGACCACATTGCAAGGTTGCACGCGCAACAGATCGTGTAGCGGGCACCCACGCTAGCGCACGAAGACGGGCGGATCAGCCCGCGACAGAACAAAAACCGGAGACAGGACCATGCAACGAAGAAGCTTTCTCGCAGGCGGCGCGGCACTCGCGGGCGCATCGCTCGTCGGCGCGCCGCTCGCGTTTGCGCAAAGCAAGCTGGAGACGTCGAAAGTCGCGATCGCCGTCGGCGGCAAGAACCTCTTCTACTATCTGCCGCTCACCATTGCCGAGCGCCGCAATTTCTTCAAGGACGAAGGGCTCGACATCGAAATCTCCGATTTCGCGGGCGGCTCGCAGGCGTTGAAAGCGGCTGTCGGCGGCAGCGCGGACGTGGTGTCCGGCGCGTTCGAGCACACGCTGCTGTTGCAGGCAAAGAACCAGTACTTCCGCGAATTCGTGTTGCAAGGACGCGCGCCGCAGATCGTGCTCGCCGTGTCGAAGAAGACGATGGCGAACTACAAGTCGATCGCCGATCTGAAGGGCAAGAAAATCGGCGTGACGGCGCCGGGTTCGTCGACGTCGATCATGGCGAGCTTCGTGCTCGCCAAAGCCGGGCTGACGGCGAAGGACGTGTCGTTCATCGGCGTCGGCGCCGGGGCGGGCGCGATCGCCGCGTTGCAGTCCGGCCAGATCGACGCGCTCGCCAATCTCGACCCCGTGATGACCAAGCTCGAACGCTCGGGCGAGATTCGCGTCGTGTCGGATACGCGCACGCTGGCCGACACGCGCACGGTGTTCGGCGGCAACATGCCGGCCGGCTGTCTGTACGCCTCGCAATCGTTCATCAGCAAGAACCCGAACACGACGCAGGCGCTGACCAACGCAATGGTGCGCGCGCTCAAATGGCTGCAGACGGCGACGGGCACCGAGCTGATCAACACCGTGCCCGAGGCCTACCTGCTCGGCGACCGTGCGCTGTATCTGGATGCGTGGCAGCACGTGAAAGAGGCGATGTCGCCCGATGGCCTGATGCCCGCCGACGGCCCCGCGACATCGCTGAAAACGCTGCAGGCCTTCGACGACACGATTAAAGGCAAGCCGATCGATCTGTCGAAGACCTGGACGAACGACTTCGTGAAGAAGGCGCTCGCGACGGTCAAGGCATAACGCCATCTGAACTTCGATTCAACCTCGATCCGTGCCGGGCTTGCGCCCGGCGGCACGCGTGAGGGCGCAAGCCCCGCCGCGTCACGATATTGCAACATCGAACCACCGAAGCATCGAAACAAGCGAGCCAAACGATGACCGTTGCCGCCCTGGCGCTCGAAAACATCACCTGCACGTTTGCGTCGCGCGAGAAGCGCGGGCAACGCTACACCGCCGTCAAGGACACGACGCTGCGCATCGCGCCGGGCGAGTTCGTCTCCGTGGTCGGCCCGACGGGCTGCGGCAAGTCGACCTTGCTGAACGTCGGCGCGGGGCTGCTGGAGCCGTCCTCGGGCGCGGTGACGGTGTTCGGGGAACCGCTCACGGGCATCAACCGGCGCGCCGGCTACATGTTCCAGGCCGACGCGCTGATGCCGTGGCGCTCGGCGCTCGACAACGTGCTGGCGGGCCTGTCGTTCCATGATGTGCCGCGCGCCGAAGCGCTCGCACGCGCCGACGAATGGTTGAAGCGCGTCGGTCTCGGCGGGTTCGGGGACCGTTATCCGCATCAGCTGTCGGGCGGCATGAGAAAGCGGGTCGCGATGGCGCAGACGCTGATTCTCGATCCCGACATCATCCTGATGGACGAGCCGTTTTCCGCGCTCGACATCCAGACGCGCCAGTTGATGGAAAACGAGCTGCTCGACCTGTGGGCCGCGAAGCGCAAGGCCGTGCTCTTCATCACGCACGATCTGGACGAAGCGATCGCGATGTCGGACCGCGTCGTGGTGCTGTCAGCGGGGCCGGGCACGCGGCCGATCGGCGAGTTTACGATCGATCTGCCGCGTCCGCGCGATGTCGCCGAAGTGCGCTCGCATCCGCGCTTCGTGGAACTGCACGCGCAGATCTGGAGCGTGCTGCGCGACGAAGTGCTCAAGGGTTATCAGCAGCAACTGACGGTCGCGCCGGAGGGCAACTGAGATGTGGAAAGCATTGCGCCCGAACCGCGCGAACCTCGTGATCTGGCAGTGGCTGCTGCTCGTGCTGTGTTTCGTGCTCTGGTACGTGCTGACGAGCCCGACACTGCTGCCCGCGTTCTATTTCGACGACGCGAACAAGGCGGCGTTCTTCTTCGGCGAACCGCAGAAAGTGCTCCTGCGGATCTGGGAGTGGTTCGCGTCCGGTGAAATCTATCTGCACCTGTGGATCACGCTGATCGAAACCGTGCTCGCCTTCGCGCTCGGCACGGTGCTCGGACTGGGCGTCGGCTTGTGGCTCGCGCTGTCGCCGCTCGCGAGCGCGTTGTTCGACCCGTACATCAAGGCCGCCAACTCGATGCCGCGCGTGATTCTCGCGCCGATCTTCGGCGTGTGGTTCGGTCTGGGCATCTGGTCGAAAGTCGCGCTCGGCGTGACGCTCGTGTTCTTCATCGTGTTCTTCAACGTCTATCAGGGCGTGAAGGAAGTCAGCCCGGTCGTGCTCGCGAATGCGCGCATGCTCGGCGCGAACCGCAAGCAGCTATTGCGCGCCGTCTATCTGCCCAGCGCGATGAGCTGGGTGTTTTCGAGCCTGCATACGTCGGTGGGGCTGGCGTTCGTCGGCTCGGTGGTGGGCGAGTATCTGGGTTCGGCGCGCGGCGTCGGCTATCTGATCCTGCAGGCCGAAGGCACATTCGATATCAACACCGTGTTTGCCGGCATTCTCGTGCTCACGGCCTTCGCGCTGATACTCGATGCGATTGTCGGCGCGCTGGAGAAGCGCCTGATGAAGTGGCAGCCGAAGAGCGGCGAGACCGAAAAGCTCTGATCGCCCGATGTTCCCGTTGCAAACGGCGCGTGACCTGCGAAGGCTACGCGCCGTTTGTGTTTTGAAGGCTTACGGCGTGATCACGATCTTGCCGAGCACGCGCCGCTGCGCCATGTCGTTGAGCGCGCGCGCCGTGTCTTCGAGCGGATAACGCCCCGACACGAGCGGCGTGAGCTTGCCTTCGCGAATCCAGCCGACCATCTGCTCGAACGCGGCCGCATTGCGTTGCGGCTCGCGCCGTGCGAAATCGCCCCAGAACACGCCGACGATGCTCGCGCCTTTGAGCAACGCGAGATTGAACGGCAGCTTCGGGATGTCGCCGTTCGCAAAGCCGACGACGAGATATCGCCCGCGCCAGCCGATGCTGCGAAAGGCGGGTTCCGCATAACTGCCGCCGACGGGGTCGTAAATCACATCGGGTCCGTTGCCGTCCGTGAGCGCCTTGATCCGTTCGCGCAAGTCTTCCGTCGCGTAGTTGATGGTTGCGTCGGCACCGTGCGCGACGCAGGTCGCTAGCTTCTCGTCGCTCGATGCCGCTGCGATCACGCGTGCTCCGAGCGCCTTGCCGATTTCGACGGCGGCGAGTCCCACGCCGCCTGCCGCACCGAGCACGAGCATCGTTTCACCCGCTTTCAGCGCGGCGCGATCGACCACGGCGTGATGCGACGTGCCATAAGCGAGGGTGAAGACGGCTGCCGTCTCGAGGTCGGCATCATCGGGCAACGGCACGCACGCGGCAGCGTCCGCGACGGCCTGCTCGGCGAACCCGCCTTGCTGCGTGTAAGCGACCACGCGCATGCCGGGTCTGAACTGCGTGACGCCGTCGCCGACGGCGCGCACGATGCCCGCGACTTCCGCGCCGGGCGTGAAGGGCAGGGGCGGCTTGAACTGGTACTTGTTCTGGATGATCAGCACGTCGGGAAAGTTGACGCTTGCCGCCTTGACGTCGATGACGATCTGGCCGGCTTGCGGCACGAGATCGGGTAGTTCCTCGATGCTCAGGCTTTCGGGCGGGCCGTACTGGTTGCAGCGGATTGCGCGCATCGTGTCTCCCATCGGTGAATGTGCGTTGCAGGCTTCGCGGGTTCATGCACGGCTCATAAGCGTGCTTCCGGCTCCGTACGGCTGCGGGCGCGCTATAACGCGGGTGCCGCAGCGAAGCAAACGCCGCCATCTTGACGAACCCTTGTAGCGAAGCAGTGTAATGCAGGTGCGAACGACCGTGCGCTTTCGTCGTGCAGCCGCATCCATGCCGCGCTGCATGAAAGCATAGGCACGCGCGGGGCCTGTGTGTCGTTCGCGTGCCTTGTTTCCTCGGTTACAATCGCCGCATGCGAATCCTACTCAGCAATGACGACGGTTATCTGGCGCCAGGCCTTGCTGCGCTTTACGAAGCGCTCAAGCCGCTCGCCGATGTCACCGTGATGGCTCCCGAACAGAATTGCAGCGGCGCGTCGAATTCGCTGACGCTTTCGCGCCCGCTGTCGGTGCTGCGCTCGGCCAACGGCTTCTACTACGTGAACGGCACGCCGACCGATTCCGTCCACATCGCATTGACGGGCATGCTCGATCACACGCCCGATCTCGTCGTGTCCGGCATCAACAACGGGCAGAACATGGGCGAGGACACGCTGTATTCGGGCACCGTCGCCGCGGCGACAGAAGGCATCATGTTCAACGTGCCCGCCATCGCGTTTTCACTCGTCGACAAAGACTGGGTGCATCTCGAAGACGCGACGCGCGTCGCCGCCGAAATCGTCGCGCATTATCTCGAGCAACCGCTGCCGGGTTATCCGTTGCTGAATGTCAACATCCCGAACCTGCCTTACGAGCAGTTGCGCGAGTGGCGTATCACGCGCCTCGGCAAGCGGCATCCGTCGCAGCCGGTGATCCGGCAGACCAACCCGCGCGGCGAGCCGATCTACTGGATCGGACCGTCGGGCAGCGCGCGCGACGCCAGCGAAGGCACCGACTTCCACGCTGTGGCTAACGGCCTCGTGTCGATCACGCCGCTGCAACTCGATCTGACCCATACGGCTATGCTGCCCGCGGCGCGCGACTGGCTCAGCGCCGGGAGCGGCGCTTCATGACGGGCGAGCGCGCAAAGCGCTTTCCGCTGGGACTCGAAGACCTGGTGCGGGAGCCGCGCCGGGCGGACGCGCGCGGCGCGAAAACGGCTGCGGCCAAGCCGGCTGCAGCCAAGCCTGCCGCGCCGAAGGCGGCCGTACCCAACCCGAACGCGCCGGCAACAGGGCGCGCGCGCAGCAGCGTGAGCGGCACCGTCGCTGCAAAAACGCCGGCGGGCGCGAAGGGCGCGACAGGCATCCTCAATTCGAACGCGAAAGCGGCCGGTTCGTCCGCGCGCCCGTCCGCGATTACAAAAAGTCCGTCCGGAATCGTCAATACGAAAGGCGCAACCACGATCCGCAATGACGGCGCGCGCAACCAGTTGCCGCGTCCCGTGACGGCGTCGTTCGAGCGCACGGGCGCGCCCAATGTCGCGTTGACGAGCGCCGTCACGCTGACGTCAGAACGCGTGCGCGAGCGGATGGTCGAAAGGCTGCGGACGAACGGCATCACCGACCCGCGCGTGCTCGATGCGATGGCAATGGTGCCGCGTCATATGTTCGTCGATCCTGGCCTCGCCACGCAGGCTTACGAAGACGCGGCGCTGCCCATCGGCCATCACCAGACCATCTCCAAGCCTTCCGTGGTCGCGCGGATGATCGAGCTGGCTGCGCAGGGCCGCACGCTCGCGAACGTGCTGGAAATCGGCACCGGCTGCGGCTATCAGGCGGCGGTGCTGAGCCACGTCGCGCGCGACGTGTATTCGATTGAACGCATCAAGCCGCTTTACGAGCGCGCGAAGACGAACCTGCGTCCGCTGCGCATCCCGAACATCCGTCTGCACTACGGCGACGGACGGATCGGTTTGCCCGCCGCGGCACCGTTCGACGCGATCGTGATCGCGGCGGCTGGACTCGATGTGCCGCAGGCGCTGCTCGAGCAGCTTGCCATCGGCGCGCGGCTCGTGGCGCCTGTCGGATCGCAGGACGGACAGTCGCAGGTGCTAACGCTCGTCGAGCGCACGGGCCCCGCGCAGTGGCGCGAATCGCGGCTTGATCGCGTTTTCTTTGTCCCCTTAAAATCCGGAGTGATTTAACCCCGATGAGTATGTTTCGCGCGATGCAAAGAACAAGCCTGAATGTCCCGTTGTCCGTCGCTCAGCGCAGCGTTTGCGTGGCCATGCTGTCCGTCCTGGCCGCATGTGCAACGCGGCTCGATAACGCGCCCGTCGTCGATCGCTCCGGCACCCTCGGCACTGTCACGCAGCCGGGCGCCGCGCCCGGCGCGCAGCCTGCCGCGCCGCTCGGGCCGCCGCCTCCGGGCTACTACCGAGTGAAGCCTGGCGACACCTTGTATAGGATCGCGCTCGAAAACGGTCAAAACTATCGCGACATCGCCGCGTGGAACAACCTGACCAACCCGAACCAGATCGAAGTCGACCAGTTGCTGCGCGTGGCGCCGACGGGCGCGAACGGCGCGCCGCTTGTGGCGGGCGTGCCGGGTGTCGCGACGGCGCCCGTTGGCGGCGGCGCGGTGCAGAACGCGCCAGTTGCGGGCGTCCAGCCGGCGCCGTCGGCGGGTGCGGCCAACCAGCCGCCCATTTACGGTGCGGCGCCGGGCGCGTCAGGTGCACAACCGGTCACGCCGCCGCCCGCGGCCAGCGACGCGACGGCGTCGAACGGCAACGTGACGTTTGCGTGGCCCGTGCGCGGACCGTTGTTGAACGGCTTTGATGATTCGAAGAACAAAGGCGTGAACATCGGCGGATCGGCGGGCGAAGCGGTAAAGGCTTCCGCCGACGGCCGGGTGGTTTATGCAGGAAATGGGCTGCGCGGTTACGGCAATCTCATTATCATCAAACATGACGCGACGTATCTCACAGCGTATGCACATAATCGTGCTTTGATGGTAAAAGAGGGTGACGCGGTAACCAAAGGTCAGAAGATCGCCGAAATGGGCAACAGTGATTCCGACCGCGTGATGTTGCATTTCGAAGTTCGCCGCCAGGGTAAGCCTGTCGACCCAATGAAGTATTTGCCGCCGCAATAAGCCAAGCGATACGACCATGCCGAAATCGAAGCGCCGCCCGTCGCAAGCAGAGACTGAGTCCGTGAGCCGTGCCACGCCTGTTTCGGTGGACGACGTTGGCGCTTCGGAGGTCGATGACGACACTGTCGAGGATCTCGACAACGCCAACGACTCCGAAGAGCGGGCGTCGGGTCGCGACGAGGAATCCGAGGGGCGCGAGAGCGCAAACGATTCCGCGCCCGACGCCGACGATTTTCGCGCGCTCTTGCAGGCCGAACTCACGGCTGACACGATCCAGCACTACCTGAACCGGATCAGCGTGAAGCCGCTGCTGACCGTCGAGGAAGAGCAGCGTTATTCGCGCCTCGCGAAGGCGGGCGAGTTCGAAGCGCGCCAGGTGATGATCGAGCGCAATCTGCGGCTTGTGGTCAGCATCGCGAAGGGGTATCTGAATCGCGGCGTGCCGCTGCTCGATCTGATCGAAGAGGGCAACCTGGGCCTGATGCACGCGATCGAAAAATTCGATCCGACGCGCGGCTTCCGCTTCTCGACGTATGCAACGTGGTGGATTCGCCAGAGCATCGAGCGCGCGATCATGAATCAGGCGCGCACGGTGCGGCTGCCGGTGCATGTGATCCGCGAGCTGAATCAGGTATTGCGCGCGAAGCGCCACCTCGAAAAGAATTCGATGAATTCGGGCGAAGCGGCTGAGCGCCGCGACGCGAGCATCGACGACATCGCGTATCTGACGGGCAAGACGACGGACGAAGTCACCGATATCCTCGCGTTGAACGAGCACACGGCGTCGCTCGATGCGCCGCTCGATCTCGACCCGGCGAGCAGCCTGCTCGATCTGTTGTCCGACGACCAGAGCCAGTCGCCCGATGCGGAGGTGCAGCATCGCGAGCTCGAGACGTTGACGCGCGCGTGGCTCGCGCGGCTCTCGGACAAACACCGTCATGTGATCGAGCGCCGCTTCGGGTTGAATCACATCGAGCCGGCCACGCTCGAGGAACTTGCCGACGAAATGGGCCTTACGCGCGAGCGTGTGCGCCAGATCCAGCAAGAGGCGCTCGTGCGTCTGAAGCGCTTCTTTGCGTCCAATGGCGTTCGAAAGGACGCTGTTCTCTAGAAACTGATGACTCCAATTCTGGTTTTCGACATCGAGACGATTCCCGATGTCGCCGGCATTCGCCGGCTTGAAAGTCTTCCCGCAACGATGTCCGACGAAGAAGTGGCCGAGCACGCGTTTGCGGCGCGGCGCGAGAAGACGGGCAGTGATTTTCTGCCGCATCACTTGCAGCGGGTCGCGGCGATTTCATGCGTGTTCCGCGATGACAATGGTTTTCGGGTGCGTTCGCTTGGCACGCCGTCGGATGGCGAGGCTTTGCTCGTGCAGTCGTTTTATCGCACGATCGAGAAGTACACGCCGCAGTTGGTGTCGTGGAACGGGGGCGGCTTTGATTTACCGGTGCTGAACTACCGTGCGCTGGTGAATGGCATACGCGCGAACCGGTTTTGGGATCTTGGCGAGGATGACCGCGATTTCAAGTGGAACAACTACATCAGCCGATACCATGCGCGGCATACTGACTTGATGGATGTGCTCGCGATGTATCAGGCGAGGGCGAATGCGCCGCTCGATGCGCTTGCCAAGCTGTGTGGTTTTCCCGGCAAGCTCGGGATGGATGGCGGGCAGGTGTGGCACGCGTTTCAGGCGGGGCGGATCGATGAGATCCGGAACTACTGTGAGACGGATGTCGTTAATACTTATCTGCTTTATTGTCGGTTTCAGTTGATGCGGGGTGGGTTCTCGCCGGAGGAGTATGCGGATGAAATCGCACTCGTGAAGAACTCCTTGGCGCAGGAGGCGGCGCCTCATTGGGCCGAATATCTCTCTGCGTTCGATAATTAGTGGTTTTTTTTGGGGTCTTTTGTCTGCGACGCTTGGGTGGTCTGCTTGCTTTTGCGCTGGCATCCGCGATGCGTTATCTAGCTTCAGGCGTCGCCCCTGTGCGGGGCGG